>NZ_JBEXLH010000021.1:0-136146 GCF_040609855.1 Nonomuraea sp. NPDC004580
CGCCGCGCATGGTGGCGATCCTGCGCAAGTACGGCCTGGAACGCGTTCTGGTCAACTCGGCCGCCGACTGGGGCGCCGCTGCCGCCGGGACGCACCCGCCGCGTGGCGAGCGGCGTGCTGCGGCACTTCGCCGAGCGCGGCGTGCCCGACGAGCGCGGCCTGCTCACCCTCGGCTGGTACGACCCCTTCAGACCGGTCGTGCAGCCCTACTCGGGCCCCGCGTCACCGTACTGGGCCAGCAAGGCGTTCATCGGCCTGCTGCTGCCGCCCGAGCACCCGGCGTGGACCGACCCGGAGGAGCCGGCCCCGATCGACCTGGCCGACCAGAGCGTGGCCATGCGGGGGCCAGGCTGGCTGCTGCGCGCGACGCGGGCGGACGGCGTGGTGCGCCTGCTCAACCACGGCAGCGACCGCGACCGCGTGCAGAGCGGGGACGGCGTCCCCGACCCCCACTACCTCCGCCTCGCCTACACCAGCCACACCGGGCCCGAGGCGAGCGGCGTGGACAACAACCTGGCCGTCATCGCACCCGGTGGCGCCACCTACCTGCGGCGGTCCATCGAGCCCCTCGCCGTCTCCGACGGCTTCGCCGCCTCGGCCCACCAGGACGGCGACGTCCGCGTGGTGACGGCCGTCGTGGCCGCGGGGGCGTCCGAGATCAGGATCCACCAGGTCACCGCGCCCGCCGGGCACCACGTACGTGACGGCGGCCACGCGCTGGCCGCCGAGACGCCGCCCGAGCTGCGGCAGGGCGACAGCGTGGCGTCGGCCAGGCGCGCGGACGGCCTGACCAGCGCCCTCCGCGCGCTGCACGGCTTCACCGGCACCGGCCTGGCCACGGCCGAGCACGCCAGCGCCTTCGGCCGGCACTCCGCCACGCCGTACGCGGTCACGACCGGCCACCCCGGCGGCACCGCCGTCTACGTCAGCCTCGTCCATCTGTCGGGCACCGGCGAGGAGCCGCCCGCGCCGTCGGTCGAGGTGACGGACGGCGCGGTCGTCCTGGGCCTGCAGGACGGCGAGACGGTCACCGTCCGACTCGGCCCCGTCCCCGCCCTCGCCCGGTGAGCCGCGTCACTTCTTGAAGGTGTCCTTCACCTTCTTGCCCGCGTCCTTGATCTTCTCGCCGGCCTGCTTCAGGCCGCCCTCGGTCTGGTCGGCGCGCCCCTCGGCGCGCAGCTCCTCGTCGTCGGTGACGTCGCCGACGTTCTCCTTCGCCCGTCCCTTGAGCTCCTGAGCCTTGTTGCGGAACTTGTCGTCGGTGCCCATGTCCGTGCCTTCCTGCTCGATTTCCGCGGGCCCTTGTCCTTACCGAGCGGGAAGGGCGGAAACGTGATCCCAGGACGCGAGCCGCGCGTGGATCTCCTCCCGCACCGGAAGGGTGAGCGCCTCGGCGTGGGCGCGGGCGAGCAGTTCCTCGATCGAGACCCGCTCGCCCGTCTCGGCCGCCCGCACCGCCGCCTCCACCATGGCCAGGCTGCCGATGTTGCGGGCGATCGCCCCGGAGGGCACCGTGCCGTCCCGCACCGCCGCGACGAACTCCACCAGCGCCCCCGCGATCTGCTCGTGCTCGCCGGGCGGCACGAGCAGGTCGGCGGCGGCCCCGTCGAGGCTGGAGCCGACCCGCTGCTCGCCGTCCCAGGTGGCGCTGCCGCCCGGACCGACGGCCCGCCACTCGCCGTTCCACGAGGTCTCCAGCCCGTCGGCGCACCAGCTTCCGTTGTAGAGGTAGCGGACGCCGCCCTCGAAGCAGAAGGTCGCGGTTGCGGAGGCGTCGCCGCGGTACCAGCTCCATGGCGGGTTCCAGCTCTCGCACGTCACCGACACGGGATCCGCGCCGAGCAGGTAGCGGGCCGCGTCGAAGGCGTGGATGGCCATGTCGACCAGCAGCGGCTGGTCCATCTCGTCGCGGAACCCGCCGAAGCGCGGCCCGCGGAAGAACGACGTGGTGAGCAGACCGGGCGGGCCGAGCCGGCCGATCAGCCGCCGGTACTCGGCCAGCGCCGCGTAGTAGCGGCGCGACTGACTGATCATCAGCAGCCGCCCCGACGCCTCGGACGCGGCGGCCTGCACCAGGGCCTCGGCCAGCGTCGGCGCGGCCGGTTTCTCGCACAGCACCGGCACCCCGGCGAACAGCGCCTCGACGCTGACCGCGGTGTGCGCGGCCGGGACGGTGACGTTGACGACCGCGTCCGGCTCGACCGCCGCGAGCAGCTCGCCGAGCGCGCCCGCGACCGGGGCCGCGCAGCCCGTCTCGCGCAGGGCCGCCCGCGCCCGCTCGACGTCGAGGTCGGCCACCCCGGCCAGCTCGACGTCGCCGGAGGCCGCCAGCGTGCGCAGCCAGGCCAGCCCCATGGCCCCCGCGCCCACCTGGACGACGCGCAGCGGCCGGCTCATCCGGCGTCCTTGTTGTGCATGGCCCCCCGGTAGCCGTGGCCGTTGAAGAAGTCGTCCCTGTCGTAGCGCAGCAGCGTCGGCAGCGCGCGACGGCCGGGGTCGCCGGCCGCCCACTCGACGCTGTTCGCGATGACCTGCAGCACGTCGGGATGGTGGTAGACGGGGTAGTCCTGGTCGCCGGGGCTGAAGTAGAAGATCTTGCCGTTGCCGCGCCGGAAGGTGCAGCCGCTGCGGAACACCTCGCCGCCGCTGAACGAGCTGATGAAGATGAGCTCGTCCGGGGTGGGGATGTCGAACTGCTCGCCGTACATCTCCTGGGCGGGGATCTCGATCGGGTGTGGCACGCCGCGCGCGATGGGGTGCGTCGGGTTCACCGTCCAGACCAGCTCGCGGTCGTTGTCGCTGCGCCAGCGCAGCGTGCAGGTGGTGCCCATCAGCTTGGTGAAGATCTTCGACCAGTGGCCGGAGTGCAGCACCACCAGGCCCATGCCGGACAGCACGTGCCGGTGCACCCGCTCGACCACCTCGTCGGCCACCTCGCCGTGCGCGGCGTGCCCCCACCAGGTGAGCACGTCGGTGCCGGCCAGCACCTCCTCGGTCAGTCCGTGCTCGGGGTCGTCGAGGGTGGCGGTGGCGACCTTCGCCCGCTCGCCCAGCCGGGCCTCGACGCCCCGCCTGATCGCGTTGTGCATGCCGTCGGGGTAGATCTCGGCCACGTGGGGTTCGGCCTGCTCGTGCCGGTTCTCGCCCCACACCAGGACGTTGAGGGTTCGAGCGGTCAAGGGGACGTCCTTTCCATAGGTCACTTGACGGCGCCGCTGACGGCGCCGGCCGCGATGTAGCGCTGAGCGAAGATCAGCAGCAACCCCGCCGGGACGGACGCCAGCACGGCCGTGGCCATGACGGCGGCCCAGTCCTGCGAGTTCGCGCTGATGTAGTCGTAGATGCCGAGCGTGATGGGCTTGACCTCGGGCGTGCTGGTCAGGGTGAGGGCGAACAGGAAGTCGCTCCACGCCGACAGGAAGGTGAACAGGGCCGCCGTGACGATCGCGTTCCTGCTGATCGGTACGACGATCGCGAGGAACGCCCGCAGGTTGCCCGCCCCGTCCACCATCGCCGCCTCCACGAGCGCCGGCGGGATCGACCCCATGAACGCCCTGATGAGCAGCACCGCGAAGGGGATGCCCGCCGCCGAGTTGGCCAGGATGAGGCCGAAGACGTTGTTGATCAGGAACAGCGAGTTGAACAGCGGATAGAGCGCGTTGGCGATGACCATCGCCGGGATCATCTGCGTGATCAGCAGCACGAGCAGGAACACCGTGCCCGCCTTGGTGCGGAAGCGGTACAGCCCGTACGCGGCGGGCGTCGCGATCGCCAGCGTCAGCACCACGGTCCCGAGCGCGATGACCAGGCTGGTGACGAAGTTGCGGCCCTGCTCGGTCACGGCGGTGGCGTAACCGGACAGATCGGGGTTGACGGGGAAGAAGTCGGCAGCGGCGGCGCCCGAGGCGGCCTGGAGGCTGGTGTTGACCATCCAGTAGACCGGGAAGATCATCACGGCGAGGAAGACGACGCCGAGCACCGTCATGGGCAGTTTCCGTGCGGTCACGTTTCGTGCGGTCAAGCTTCGTGCGGCGAAGGTGTGGTTCACGTGCGGCGCCTCACTCGTGCGGCTCGCGGCGCGAGATGAACAGGTAGATGAGGGCGAAGACCAGCGAGACCACGATGAGGACGTTGCTGATGGCGGCGCCCTGGCCGAAGTCGAACTCGACGAACGACTTGTTGTAGGCGTTCGTGGCCAGCGTCTGGGTGGAGTTGGCGGGGCCGCCGCCGGTCAGGCCGAGGATGATGTCCACGACCTTGAGCGTGTAGACCACGCCGAGCACGATGACGACGCTCACCACCGACCGGATGCTGGGCCAGGTGATGTGCCGGAAGGCGGTCCAGCCGGTGGCGCCGTCGAGCGCGCCCGCCTCGTACAGGTCCTTCGGGACCGCCTGCAGGCCGCTGTAGAGGATGGCGACGTTGAACGGGATGCCCAGCCAGATGTTCACCCCGATCACGCCGGCCAGCGCGAGCGTCGGATCGACCAGCCACGGCACGGCCGGGATCCCGAACAGGCCGAGGAACTGGTTGAGCGCGCCGCTCTCCTGGTCGAGCAGCCACTTCCAGACCGCGCTGGAGGCGATGAGCGGCAGCAGCCACGGCAGCAGCAGCAACGCGCGCAGGAAGCCGCTCAGCGGGAAGTTGCGCTTGAAGAACAGCGCCAGCGCCAGCCCGATCACGAACTGGAAGGTGATCGAGCCGACCGTGAACAGCGCGGTGTTCACCAGCGTGGTCGTGAACAGGTAGCTGGACAGGATCGTCACGTAGTTGGTGAGCCCGACCCAGGGCGCGTGCCCGCTGTAGAAGGTCGAGGTCGTGTACTCCTGGAAGCTCATGACGACGTTCTGGACGATCGGATAACCGAAGAACATCGCCACGAACGCCATCGCGGGCAGCGTGAACAACCACGGCGTGGCCCGCTTGAGCAGGCGCGCCCACAGCAGGTCGCGCCGGCCGCGCGCGGCGGCCGCGGAAAGGCTGAGATCGGCTGAGGTCACCACGCGACTCCTTGTCACTCGCCCTGCGCCTGGCGCAGGGCCTCGGCGGGCGCGGCCTTGCCGGTCAGCGCGATCTGCACGGCGTTGTAGATCTTGGTGGCCGCCTTCGGCCAGTCGGGGCCGAGGACCGCGGTACGCGAGCGCGCGGTCCGCACGGTGGTGACGAAGGTCGCGATCGCCGGGTCCTCGGCCGCGGCGCGATCGGCGACCCCAGGGTTCGTCGGGACGGTCTGCTTGACCTTCGCGGTCTCGCGCTGCAGCTCCGGCGAGACCAGACATTTCACGAACCGCCCCGCCCTGGCCATCCTCGCCTTGTCGCCGGTACGCGGAACCGTGAACAGCTCGCCGCCGAGCGGGGCGACCGTGGGCTGCGTGGCCAGCCGGGTCGGGATGGTGAACGTGCCCCAGTCGACCTCGTGCTGCTCCCTGAGCGTGGGGATCTGCCAGGGCCCGTTGACCACCATCGCGGCCTTGCCGGCCATGAACTGGTCGATGACGTCGTCCTGGCTCCAGATGATCGAGCTCCTCGACATCGAGCCGTCGTTCTGCAGATCGACGAGCAACCGCAGGGCCTGCACCGTCGGGGGAGTGGTGATGTCCTGCTCGGTGCCGCCGTTGCCCCACATGAACGGCAGGAACTGCCAGGAGCCCTCGTAGGTGTTGACGTTGCTCATCGCGAAGCCGTACCGGCCGGGGGCGGTCAGCCTTTTCGCGGTGGCGCGGAGTTCGTCCCAGGTTCTGGGCACTTTCGTGATGCCGGCCGCCCGGAACATCGCTTTGTTGTAGAAGATGCTGAGCGTGTTGACCGAGGGGGCCAGGCCGTACACTTTGCCGGCGTACGTGCCGGCCTTCACCACGGCCGGCGTCATTCCCTCGCCGTGCAGGCCGTAGTCGGACAGCGGGGTGAGCGCGCCCGACTCGGCGATCTGCTGCACGTCGGGGTTGTCGAGCATGAGCACGTCGGGCAGGGTGCGCGAGGAGCTCTGCTGGAGCACCTTCGGGATCAGTCCCGGGCCCGCGACGTGGTCGATCCTGATGTCGAGGCCGGTCTGACGCGCGCACGAGCGGTAGAGCGGGTCGTGCAGCTCGTCGTAGTAGTCCTGGATGACGAGGGGGCCGGTGGCTTGCGCGCCGGCGGCGGTCCCGCCGCACGCCGACAGGGTGAGAGGGATGAGAACCGCCGCGACAGTCACCTTGGGCGCCTTCCCGTGACGCTTTTGTGCTGTCTCCATGTGAGCTACTCCTAGGGGGTCGCCACGGAGTCGATGAAGGGTCGTTTACCGGGAGAAAGGGGCTGCGGGAAGTGATGCCGCCACTCGCGGGCGGCCAGGGCAATGATCGAAATAAAGCGCTTAACCGCGCTGGCTTGACCGATATGTTGCGCCTGTCCGACGGCGATGTCAACAACAAGTTAAGCGTTTTACGAAACGCGGGCGGGCGATATAGTCGCAGATGCTTCGCGCGGCCCTGACGAGTCGGGAGGCGGCATCCATGGTCACGATGCGCGACGTCGCCGAGCGGGCGAACGTCTCCATCGCCACGGTCTCGTTCGTCATCAACGGCACCAAGCGGGTCGCGCCCGAGACCCGCGCCCGCATCGAGGCGGCCATCCAGGAGCTCAACTACCGGCGCAACGTCGTCGCCCGCGCCCTGGCCAGCTCGCGCACCCGCATACTCGCGCTGCTCCACCCCGACCTCGAGTCCAAGCCCAACGCCACGGTGATCCAGTTCGTCATGGGCGCGGCGCACGGCGCCCGCGAGCGCGGCTACGACCTCGTGCTGTGGCCGGTCAACGACGACGAGCAGATGTCCCACCTGCTGGCCGGCGGGCTCGTGGACGGCGTGCTGCTGATGGAGGTGCAGATCCGCGACGCGCGGGTGGCGCGGCTGCTGGCCTCACGGGTGCCCTTCGCGCTGATCGGCCGCACCGAGGACGACGACCTCCCGTACGTCGACATCGACTTCGCCACCACCATCCATCAGGCCGTCGAGCACCTGCGCGGCCATGGCCACGAGCGCGTCGCGCTGGTCGCCCAGCAGACCGACGCCACCACAGAGCCCGGCCGCATCATGCGGGTCGAGTCCGCCTACCTCGACGCGATCGCGCCGCTCGGCCACCCGCCCGCCGTCATCAGGGTCGAGAGCACCTCCGCCGGAGGCCGGGCCGCCGCGCGCCGGCTGTACGACGACTTCCCCGAGGTCACCGCCGTCGTCCTGGTCAACGAGGGCGCCGCGGCGGGACTCGCCAAGGGCACGCGGGCGCTCGGCCGTCAGGTGCCAGGCGACCTGTCGATCATCTCGGCGGCGACCACGCGTGAGCTGGGCGAGATGATCGAGCCGTCGCTGACGGTCATGGCGGCGCCGGCCGCCGAGCTCGGCCGGATGGCCGCCGACGCGCTGATCGACCGGCTCGAAGGGACCGAGGAGGCGCCGCCGCGGGTGCTCATCCCGTGTGCTCTGGTGCCGGGGGAGTCGGTGGGGCCGCCGCCGGTCCGCTGACGTCGAGGCCCGCCTGCGGGCCGACCTCGAGTAGGGCGTTGCACCTTAAGCGCCTTTGTCAGGGAATCTCCCGAAGATCGCGGTCAAGGTCCTCCCTGTGATGGTGTGGCCTTCGGGGGAGACGCGTGGGCAGACTGTGGGGCCGGTCGTTGCGGACGCGGCTGGCGTTGTTCGCCAGTGTCACGATGTTGCTGCTGGACATCATCGTGAGCGCTTTCGTGCTGTTCGGAATCAGGGACCAGGTCGCCGAGGTCCGCGCCCACGAGCTGTCCACCAAGGCCGTCCGCGTGCTGATCCTGATCAAACGGAGGAGCCTGCCCCAGGTGCTCGACCAGGACGGCACCGACGGCATGCAGGTCCTCGACCACACCGGCCGGCCGGTCGCCTGGACGCCCAACCTGGCCGGCCAGCCACGCCTGACCACCGCGCTGCCACACCGCTCCCTGATCAACGACACGGAGACCGTGTGCGGCATTCCGGCCTTCGAGGGCGAATGCAAGATCACGATCACCGTGATCGCGTACCAGCCGGAGGGGGAGTGGCTGGTCTACGCCTTCGGCCCCGACGTGCCCTGGTACGTCAGCCCGGTCATCCTGATCTTCCAGATCGCCGTGTCGGCGGCGCTGGTCGCGCTGACCTGGTTCGGCGTGTCCCGCATCGTGGCCAAGACGCTGGCGCCCGTCGGCAGCATCACCAGGAAGCTCGCCGAGATCAGCGCGGGGGGCGGCGGCCTGCGGGTGCCCGTGCCGGAGAACGACGACGAGATAAGGGCGCTGGCCGAGACCAGCAACCAGACCCTGGAGCGCCTGGAGTCCGCGCTCGCGGGGCTTCACGATGCCATGGAGCGGCAGCGCAGGTTCGCCACCGACGCCTCCCACGACCTGCGCAGCCCGATCACGGCGATGCGGGCCCAGATGGAGGACGCCATGCTCCATCCCGAGGAGGCCGACTGGGAGGAGACCGGCACGAAGGTGCTGGCCAGCCTCGACCGGCTGCAGGCCATCGTAAGCGACCTGCTCACGCTCACCAAGCTCGACGCCGGAGCGCCCGACCAGCGCGAGCCGGTCGACCTCGCGGAGCTGGTCGCCACCGAGACCGCGCGGCCGCGCGCCAAGGAGTTCGTCACGACCCTGGAGACCGGCGTCGTCGTCATGGGCGACCGGCTGCAGCTGGCCCGCCTGCTGACCAACCTGCTCGACAACGCCGAGCGGCACGCCGAGCGGCGGGTCATCGTCACCGTGCGGCGGCAGGGCGACGACGCGGTGGTGGAGGTCGTGGACGACGGGGCCGGCGTCCCTCGCGAGCACCGCGAGTTCGTCTTCCAGCGCTTCGCCCGCCTCGACGCCGCCCGTAACCGCGACGCCGGCGGCACCGGACTCGGGCTGCCCATCGCCAGGGAGATCGCGACCGCCCACCTCGGCACGCTGTCCATCGAGGACTCCGACAGCGGCGCCCGTTTCGTGCTGCGCCTGCCGATCCTGGAGGAGGACTGAGCCCGCCGTGACGGGTGCGCAACCAGCGACATGACTGACTTGAGGAGGAACGGGGCACATGCAGTTCCGGACCAGGTTTGTGCCACCGGAGGGAGAGCCACATGGATCAGCCGGGTACCGGCAGCCGGAACGTCCACGACGGCGCGGATGCGGAGACCGGCCGCGTACGCTGCACGCCTCCTCCCGCAGCCGAGCTGTTCGAGATCGTGGTCCTGGACACCACCGGCGGCGATCCGCACTGGCACACCATCGGCTGGGGCGTGAACCGGGGGGACGCCGACACCATCGCGCAGTCGTACGTCACCCGTCCGGTGTGCCCGTACGAGGAGGCCCGGATCCGGCAGAACGGGCACCTGGTGGGGGTGCACCGCCGGCAGCCCTGACCCCCGTGCGGTCAGGGCCTGGCGTGGCCGGCGGCCAGGACGGCCGTCAGCGCCTGCTCCACGTCGTCGTGGAAGGTCACCGCCCGATCGGCGCCCGTGATCTCCAGCAGCCTGGCCGGCATCGGCTGCACCCCGGCCAGGTGCAGGCCGGCGCCATGGGCGCGGGCCAGCGCGCCGGCGGCGAGCAGCACCGCGAGGCCGGAGCTGTCGATGAAGGTCAGCTCGCGCATGTCCACGATCACGTGGTCGTCGAACCGGCGGCGCTGCCTGCCGATGAACTCCTCCAGCTCGGCGGAGGTGCGGATGTCGACCTGGCCGGCCACGGTGAACAGCGTGGCCCCTGAATAGTGGCGACAGGTGAGTTTCACGGGCTCTCCTGGCGTTGGTCGGCCGGTGGCTGGTTGTGCGCGGCAGGTTGTGCGGGCTGGTCGTGAGGGCTGGTGGCACGGGCTATCGCGGGGACGCCAACCGATGCTGCAACTTTATGCCCGCCGATCAGACACCTGAAAGATGATTCGTCAAAGGATCTTCAGGAAGGATCCTGGGCGGACCGGTCGTCCATCACGCCGTACGCCGTCGCGCGGAAGAGGAACGACGCCCACGACCGGTAGGGCCGCCAGGCGTCGGCCAGCCGCCGGTACGCGGACGGCGGCGCGTCCTCCGCCAGCCCGTACGCCTCCCGCAGGATCGCGAACAGCCGCGGCTCGTCACCGGGGAACGCGTCCGGCGCCCCCGCGCCCCTGATGAGGATCAGCCCCGCAGAGAACGGCCCCACGCCGGGCAGCGACCGCAGCTCCGCCAGCGCCTCCTCCGGGGCCGCCGAGCGCAGGTGCTCGGCGGTCAGCAGGCCGTCGAGCGCCGCCCTGGCCAGGCCGCGCAGCCACTCCTCCTTCTGCGCCGGCAGGCCGAGCCCGCCCGCGTCCAGCAGCGAGACCGGCGGCGGGAACGCGGCGAACGGCTCACCGCCCACCACCACCTCCGCGCCGTACCGTTGCGCGATGCGCTGCTTGATCGCCGACGCCACGACCATCGACGAGCGCTGCACGATCACCGCCCAGCAGGCCGCCTCCCACGGGCTCCAGAAGCACACGGGACGCAGACCGGGGCGCAGCCGGAGCAGGTCGCCCAGCACCGGGTCGGCCTCGCCGAGCTTGGCGAAGCCGGTGCCGTCGACGTCGAGCGAGAAGATCCGCGCCACCTCGCCCCTGATCGCCGGGCCCGCCGGGCGCGTGGTGGTGACCGACACGCCGCCGGGGACGCCCGTCACGCTCACGCCGATGGGCCGCCAGTCGGCCTCCGCGCAGTACGCGAAGCGCAGCGTCCGCCCGTCGGAGGGCAGCCTGCTCGTGGCCGGCCAGTCCTCCACGAAGCGCAGGGAGTCGGCGAACTCGAACGGGCCCTCGGCGGTCAGCGTGAATCCGTGCGTGGTCATGCCGCTGATGTTAGGCGGCGTCCGGCGCCTGGCGTACGGTGACATCCTGACGCTGACGTCAGCAGCACCTGAGGGGGAGATCGGATGCGGATCGGCGAGCTCGCCGCCCAGGCCGGGGTGAGCGTGCGCGCGCTGCGCTACTACGAGGAGCAGGGCCTGCTCTTCTCCGAGCGCACGCCCAGCGGGCAGCGCGTCTATCCGGACAGCGCGGTGGAGCGCGTCAGGCTGATCCGGCAGCTCTACGCGGCCGGGCTGGCCAGCAAGGCCATCGAGCCGATCATGCCGTGCGTGATGTCGGGCGAGGTCGTGCCGGAGCTGATCGAGCGGCTGCGGGCCGAGCGGGAGCGCATGGACGCCAAGATCAACGAGCTGGTCGAAGCTCGCGCCAAGCTCGACTCCATCCTCGCCGTCGCCGACGCCGTCGCCCACGAGGGCGGGAACTGCCCCCGATGACCCAGGAGGGCGCGGACGCTCCCGGCAGGGACGTTCCCGGCAGGGACGTTCCCGGCAGGGACGTTCCCGGCAGGGACGGGCGCGCGCCTGAGACCGCTTTCGTGCTCGGGGGCGGGGGTGTGCTCGGAGCCCACGAGGTGGGGATGCTGCGGGCGCTCGACGAGGCGGGCGTCCGCCCCGGACTGGTGGTGGGCACGTCCGTCGGCGCGCTCAACGGCGCGGTCATCGCCGCCGACCCGGCTCAGGCGGTCGCCAGGCTGACGGGTCTGTGGCGTTCCGACATCGTCCGTACGGCCTTCGCCGGCTCCTGGGCGGCCCGGCTGTCCACGCTCGCCAAGACGCGCACCCACCTGCACCCCAACGAGCCGCTGCGCGGCGTGCTGCGCGAGACCGTGCCGGCCGCCCGCATCGAGGAGCTGGCCGTGCCGTTCCAGTGCGTGGCCGCCTCGGTCGAGCGCGCCGCGGCCCACTGGTTCAGCTCGGGCCCGCTGGTGGACGCGGTGCTGGCCTCGTGCGCCGTACCGGGGCTGCTGCCGCCGGTGGTGATCGGCGGCGAGCACTTCTACGACGGCGGGCTCGTGCACAGCATCCCCATCGGCCGGGCCGTGCAGCTCGGCGCCAAGCGCGTCTACGTCCTGCACGTCGGCAGGATCGAGCGCCCGCTCAGCCCGCCGCGCAGGTTCTGGGAGGTGGGCATGGTGGCGTTCGAGATCGCCCGCAGGCACCGCTTCGCCGAGGACCTCGCCACGCTGCCGCCCGGCGTGGAGGTGCACGTGATGCCGTCGGGGGTGACCACGCCCGCCTCGCCGCTGCGCTACCGCGACGGCTCCCAGGTGGCGGCCTGCATCGACCGCGCCTACCAGGCGTCTTCCCGCTACCTGCGCGAAAGAGGAGGATGAGAGTACGCCCTTGAGGAGGCCGTCGTGCTTCCACCTCGCATCCTGCGCAGGGTCGTCCTGGCGCCCCTGGTCATCGTGGTCACCGTGTTCATGCTGGTGACGCTGCCGTTCTGGCTGGTCGTCACGGCCGCCGCCTCGCTGCGCCTGCCGCCGCCGCAGCGCAGGGGCGCGCGGTTCGTCTGGTTCGCGGTGGCGTGGCTGACGCTGGAGTCGGCGGTGCTCATCGCCTGCCTGTGGCTGTGGGTGGCGGGCGGCGCGAAACGGCAGGAGCGGCATTACGCGCTGATCGGCTGGTTCCTGACCCGCGTGTACGGCGCCGCCGAGCGCGTCTTCCTGCTCACCACCGACATCGAGGAGCCAGAGCCGACCCCCGAGGAGCAGGAGGCCCGGCTCTCCCGGCCGGTCATCGTCCTGTCCAGGCACGCGGGCCCCGGCGACTCCTTCCTGCTGATCCACCACCTGCTGGCCCGCTACCACCGCCGGCCCCGCATCGTCATGAAGGCCGCGCTCCAGTACGACCCGTCGCTCGACGTCGTCGTCAACCGGCTGCCGAACGCGTTCGTGCCCCGCAGCATCGACCAGAGCGGCGTCACCGCCGAGATCCACCGCCTCGCCGCCACGATGGGCGCCAGGGACGCGCTGGTGATCTTCCCCGAGGGCGGGAACTTCACGCCGCGCCGCCGCCGCCTCGCCATCCGGCGCCTTGAGGAGAAGGGCCTGACCGGCGAGGCCGGCCGGGCCCGCGACATGGATCACCTGCTCCCGCCCCGCCCGAACGGCGCCATCGCCGCCATCGAGGCCTGCCCGGCCGCCGACGTCATCTTCGTCGCGCACACCGGGCTCGATCAGCTCGTCACCGTGGGGGACGTCTGGCGCAAGCTTCCCGTCAGCGCGCACATCACCGCGAAGTGGTGGCGCGTACCGGCCGCCGACATTCCCCGGACCCGCGAGGAGCGCGTCCGCTGGCTGTACGACCACTGGGCGCTCATCGACGCCTGGATCACCGAGCAGCGCGGAAGCCGTCCAGGAGCCGGGCCACCGTCCGGCGGCGGAGGTCGTCCGGCCAGCCGCCCGCCGGCGCGCCGTGGGTGGCGGCGGTGAGCAGGGAATCCCATGCCCGAGCGGACCCCGCGAGACCACTGCGCCCGCTTCCAGCGCAACGTCCTGTCAGGAGCCGCGGCCCTGGACGCTGGGGTGCGTCACCGAGTACCAGCTGGTGGGCACCTTGCGGGGGAGCGACGTGCGCGCCCGGGCCGCGTTCGTGGTGGTGCTGCGCGCGAGGGACGGGCGGATCGTGCACTGGCGCGAATACCAGGACCGGGCCGCCATCGCCGAAGCCCTCACGTGACCCACCACCTCGCCGCCCTTGGGCATCGCTCGCCTCTGGCTGCTCCTCCCCGGGACTGCGCCTTTCAGCGGGCTGTGGCTCTGCCCGCAGGCCCGCCCCCACGTCCCGCGCCTCCCCCTCTAGGGGGCGCCGGGCGGGAGGGTGGGGAGTGTGGGGGAGGGGCCCTGCTCGATCAGGTGGAGGAGGGCGTCCGTGTCCAGGTGGTGGTCGATGAGGTCGCCGAGGGCGTCCAGGCGGGCCTCGCGGAGGCGGGCGAAGTCGGTGTCAGGGGCGGGGGTGAAGGCGCGGCCGGCGCGGTGGGCGACGTCGGTCAGGAAGGCGCGGCGGAAGCCGTCGTTCTCCAGGGCGCCGTGCCAGGTGGTGCCGAAGACGTTCGCCGAGCGGCAGCCGTCCAGGAAGGGCTCGCCGCCCTCGACGGTCGCGACGCCGTGGTGGATCTCGTACGCGCTCACCGCCTCCCCGTACGCGGACCCGACGGGCCTGCCGAGCCGCTTGTCCGCCCCGAACATGACCCGCACCGGCAGCAGCCCGAGCCCCTCGACCCGGCCCGCCCCCGACTCGACGTCGTCCACGATCTCCCGTCCGAGCATCTGGTACCCGCCGCAGATCCCCAGCACGGGCCCCGTCCGCGCGCGCAGGGCCGCAGCGAGCCCGCTCTCCCGCAGCCAGGCCAGGTCGGCGACGGTGGCACGGGAGCCGGGCAGTACGACGAGGTCGGCGTCGTCCAGCTCGCCGGCGGAGGTGGCGAAGCGCACCACCACGCCGGGCTCGGCGGCCAGCGCGTCCACGTCGGTGAAGTTGGAGATGCGCGGCAGCCGTACGACGGCGACCCGCAGCGTCTGCCGCCCGTACGCAGGCCGCACCGCCACCTGCCGCCCGTCGAGGGCGAGTGAGTCCTCGACGTCCAGCCAGAGCCCGTCCAGCCAGGGCAGCACCCCGTAGACCTCGCGGCCGGTGAGCCGCCTGATCATGTCGAGCCCGGGTTCGAGCAACTCCTTCGCGCCGCGGAACTTGTTGACCACGAACCCGGCCACGTGCGCCTGATCGGCGGCGTCCAGCAGGCCGACGGTGCCGTAGAAGGCGGCGAACACCCCGCCCCTGTCGATGTCGCCGACCACGATCACGGGCAGGTTCGCGGCCCTGGCCAGGCCCATGTTGGCGATGTCGCCGCGGCGCAGGTTGATCTCGGCCGGGCTGCCCGCGCCCTCGCACACCACCACGTCGTACTGCTTCCTGAGCCGCTCAAGCGCCTCCAGCGCGGTCGTGCGCAGCAGGCCCTTCAGCGCGCCGTACTCCATGGCGTCCACGTCCGCGACCGGGCGGCCCATGAGCACGACCTGGCTGCGGCGGTCGCTGCCCGGTTTGAGGAGGATCGGGTTCATGTCGGCGGCCGGTTCGAGGCCGGCGGCCTGCGCCTGCACGGCCTGCGCGCGGCCGATCTCGGCGCCGTCGGCGGTGACGTACGAGTTGAGCGACATGTTCTGCGCCTTGAAGGGCGCGACGCGCACGCCATGGCGGGCCAGCCAGCGGCAGATCCCGGCCGTGACCACGCTCTTGCCCGCGTCCGATGTGGTGCCCGCCACCAGGAGTGCGCCGTTGACCATGGCCACACCGTATCGAAGCCGCAGATCACGAAATTTCCCGGAAACCGACCATTTACGAATGCTGTGACTTCTGTCACTCTGGCTAGAACGTCGCACTAGAACTGGATTCTAGAGTCACCTACGCGAAAGGGTGGGCATGGTCGGGACGTTCGGCTCGCCACGGACGGGCACCATCGACGCGCGATCCCGCGCGCCATTCGGCTGGGCACCCCTGGTGGTGCTGTTCATCGTCGGACTAGTGGACAGGATGGAGGCCAACCTGCTGTCGGGCGTGCTCCCGGTCATCCAGCGGGAATGGCACTTCAGCGACACCGCGGCCGGCTCCATCCCGACCGCCGCCGCCCTGGCCGCCGCCGTGGTGGCCCTGCCCGCCGGCTACCTCGCCGACCGGTTCAGCCGGACCCGGATCATCGCGGTCGTCGTCTTCTGCTGGGCGCTCGCCACGCTGGGCTCCGGCATCGCGACCGGGTTCGCCATGTTCTACCTGATGCGGGTACTGCTGGCCGCGGCCGAGAACATCGACAACCCGGCCGCCGGCAGCCTGCTCGCCGACTACTACCCGCCCGCCAGCCGGGCCAAGGCGTACGGGCTGACCCGCGTCACCACGTACCTCGGCGGTGTCGGCACCCTGGTCGGCGCCCAGCTCGCCGCCGCGTTCTCGTGGCGTACGGCGTTCCTCATCATGGTCGTGCCAGGCGTGCTCACGGCGCTGCTGGTCTGGTTCCTGCGCGAGCCGCGCCGCGGCGAGCTGGACCGGATGGTCGCGAGCGGTGCGATCCCCCCGCAGCCGTCCATGGCCGGTGCCGGTGGTGAGGCCGTCCCGCCCGGCCCGCCCGCGCCTGCCGCGCCCGCCGGGGCGGAGGTCAAGCCGCCGTTCCTCACACAGGTGCGCGGCGTCATGGTCATCCCGACGCTGCTGTTCGTCTGCGTCGGGCTCGCGCTGCTCAGCCTCGGGCTGGCCGGGATCTTCTTCTGGCTGCCCACGTTCATGGTGCGCACCCTCGGCGCGGACGTCGCCACCGCCGGCTCGCTCAGCGGCCTGCTCACCATCGCCGGCACGCTGACCGGCACGCTGGTCGGCTCCTGGCTGGGCAGGAAGTGGCACGGCACGATCAAGGGCGGGCGCCTGCTCGCGGGCGGCGGCGGCATCACGGCCGGCTCGGTGGTCCTGGCCGGCGCGCTGTCCATGGACTCGGTCGGCGCGCTGGCCGGCCTGATGCTGGTGGCCAGCTCGCTCATGTCGATCGCGATCCCCAACATGACCGCCTGCCTGGCCGACGTGGTGCCGGCCGCCGCGCGCGGGCTCGGCTTCGCCGTCCTGCAACTCTTCCTGACCGTCGGTACGGCCTTCGGCTCGCTGGTCGTCGGCATCGTCTCCGACGGGACAGGGTCGCTGCTGACCGGCATGTACGTCCTGATCGCCCCCATGGTCGTGGGCGGCCTGCTCACGCTGGGCGCCAGGGCGTCGTTCGAACGGGACGCGGCGAAGGTCCTGGAGGACGCCCGCCGCTGACCCGTCCGCCTCGCGGGATGCGGCGGGGGCCTTTGGGCGCCCGCCGCCGGCCCGTCCGGTCAGCCCTGAGGCGGCATGCGCCGCTCCTGCTCCTCCTGGGTCGGGGGCGGCTGCTGCCCGGCCTGCTGACCCGGCTGTCCTGGCTGCTGTCCTGTCGGCTGGCCGGTCGGCTGTCCTGTCGGCTGGCCGGTCGGCTGGCCGGTCTGGTCCTGCCCGCCGCCGTAACGGCGCTGGACGGTGTCTGCGCCTCTGCTGATGTGCTCGTCGTACTTGTGGCCGGTGCGCTCCTTGGCGTACCGCTCGGCGCGGTCGATGATCTGGTCGGCCTGCTTGGAGTGTCCCCTGGCCAGGTTCTCTGCCTTCTTCAGCCACTCTCCGATGCGGCTCATGACCTTTTCCCCGTTTCTTCCGGTTACGCTCGCCCCCTACCCCGCCAACCTGGGATGATGTCTTTGCCGGAATCCGGCAGCTAATTCGTCCCCAGACTGCCGGACCTCCCCCATGACGCGGAGCCCCCCGCGGCGCGACGATGCGGGCATGACAGCAGTGGTGCAGGCCGAGGGGCTGACCAAGTATTACGGCGCCCGCCGCGGCCTGGAGGACCTCACGCTCGACATCCAGCCGGGGGAGATCTTCGGCTATCTCGGGCCCAACGGCGCGGGAAAGACCACGACCCTCCGGCTCCTGCTCGACGTCATCAGGCCCACCCGGGGCGCCGTGAGCGTGCTCGGCGGCCACCCGCGCGAGCCCGCCGTCCGCGCCAGAATGGGCTACCTGCCCGGTGACCTGGTGCTGGAGGGCCGCGACCGGGCCGCCGACTACCTGCGCTTCCTCGCCGGAGTCCGCGGCGGCGTGCCCGCCTCCCGCATCGAGGCCCTGGCCGAGCGCTTCGACGCCGACCTGTCGGTGCCCATGCGCAAGCTCTCCAAGGGCAACAAGCAGAAGATCGGGCTCATCCAGGCGTTCATGCACGAACCCGAGCTCGTCCTCCTCGACGAGCCGACCGTGGGGCTCGACCCGCTCGTGCAGCAGGAGTTCCTGGCGCTGGTCCGTGAAGTGCGGGCATCGGGGCGTACCGTGTTCATGTCCTCCCACGTGCTGGCCGAGGTCGAGAGCGTCTCCGACCGGGTCGGCATCGTGCGCGGCGGGCGGCTGGTGGCCGTCGAGAACGTCGCCGTGCTACGCGAGAAGGCGGTGCGCCGCGTCGAGCTGCACTTCGCCGCGCCCGTCCCGCGTGACGCCTTCGAGGGCCTGCCCGGCGTACGCGACCTGCGGGTGGAGGGCGCCGCCGTGCGGTGCACGATCGACGGGCGTCCCGACGCCCTGGTCAAGGCCGCCGCCCGGTTCACCGTCGTGCACCTCGTCAGCGCCGAACCCGACCTCGAAGAGATCTTCCTGACCTACTACAGCGACGAGGAGGCGGTCCGATGATCGCCAGAAGCCTGCGCGAGCACCGCCGCCCGCTCCTGTGGTGGACGCTCGGCATCAGCGCCTTCATCGCCCTGTACGTCGCCGTCTACGGCGCCGTCCGCGCGAGCCCGGACACGTACGGGCCGGCCATGCTGAACAAGTTCCCCGGCCCGCTCCGCGACCTCATGGGCGGTATGCCGGACATCACCTCTGGCGCCGGTTACCTCCAGACCGTCGTCTACCAGCTCTTCGTCCCCATGCTGTTCATCGCCTGCGCGACGCTGCTCGCCAACCGGGCGCTGGCCGGGCCCGAGGAGGCCGGCACGCTCGAACTCGTCGTCACCCTGCCGGTGGACCGGCGGCGGCTGGTGCTCGACAGGTTCCTCGCGCTGGTCGTCGCGCTCGTGGTGGTGGCCCTGGTGACGCTGCTGGTCGCGGTCGCGATGAGTGCGCTCGTACGGACCGGGGTGCCCTTCGACCGCATCCTGGCCGCGCAGGCCGGCGTCCTGCTGCTCGCCCTGTTCTTCGGCGCCTTGGCCCTGGCCGTCGGAGCCGTCGCCGGGCGCCGGGCCGCCGCCTCGTCCGCCGTCGGCGTGTGGGCCGTCCTCGGCTACGCGGTCGTCACCGTGGGCCGCTCATGGGACGCCGTCGCCTGGCTGCGGTGGCTCTCGCCGTTCCACTACTACGCCGACGGCCGGCCGCTCTATGAGGGGCTGCCCGTCACCGACTACCTTGTCCTCGCGGGGGCGACGGCCGTGCTCGCACTCACCGCGGTGCTCGCCTTCGACAGGCGCGACGTAGGAGTCTGATGCCGCCCACGGACCCACCCCCGGCCGCGCCCACCGACCTGGTCGACGGGCTGCTCGACGGGCTGCTCGACGGGCACCGGCGGCGGTTGGCCGAGCACGCGGCCACCGGACGGGCCTTCGACCGGCGCGCCCTCGACGCCTACCGCGCCGCCGGCAGCCAGGCCGCCCAGGCGGGCCTACCGCTGCGGCTCCTCGTCGACCGCGCGCTCGCCGCGGGAGAGGGCGTGCCCGGCGTGCTGCCCGCGCTGCGCAGGGCCGTCTCCGCGCTCATGGAGGGGTACGAGCAGGCCCAGCTCACCGCCATCCGCGAGGAGGAGAGCGCGCGCAGGGAGTTCGTGGACGACCTGCTCCAGGGCCGGGCCGAGCGGCTCGCGGAACGGGCCGAGCACTTCGGGCTGCGGCTGGCCGAGTCGTACGTGGTCGCCGTGGCGCGCGGGCTGCGCGACGGCGACCAGGACCGCATCGAACGCGACCTCGTCGCCCGCTTCGGCTCCCACAACGTGCTGGTGTCCGTACGCGACGGTCTGCTCGTGTGCGTCGCCCCCGCCACGCTGGGGGCCGCCGTCGGCGAGTTCGTCCACCACGTACGCAACCGCTTCCCGCCCGGCTGGCGCGTCGGCGTCGGCCGCCCCAAACGCGGCCCCGGCGGAGTCGTGACCTCCTACCGCGAGGCCGCCCAGGCCCTCGAACTGGCCGACGGGCTCGGCCTCACCACCGACGTCGTCAAGGCCGCCGACCTGCTGGTCTTCCCCGTCCTGCTGCGCGACAGAGGCGCCATAGAAGACCTGGTGACCAGCGTGCTCAACCCGCTGCTCGACGCCAGGGGCGGACCCGAGCCGCTCCTGGAGACCCTGGAGGCCGTCTTCGCCTCCCACGGCAACCAGACGGCCGCCGCGCGGCGGTTACGGGTGAGCCCGCGGGCGGTGACGTACCGGCTGGAACGCATCCGCCGCCTGACCGGCTTCTCCCCGGACGACCCGACACAACGCTTCACCCTGGAGACAGCCGTCCTCGGCGCCCGCCTGCTGAACTGGCCGGCCGCTTTCTAGCCACACCGCCCGCGCATCGATCGTGGTCAGCCGCTTGGGCATGCTCATTCATCGGCGATCAGCGCTTGTGCGTCGCATCCGGCCGGCTGACACACGCGCGCCTCGGCGGCTCATTCGCTGACGGCCAGGCGTACTCCGAACCCCACGATCACCACTCCGGTCATCCGATCGAGGACCCGCCGCACCCGAGCCGACCGCAGGACCCCACTCATCAACGACGCGAACCCGATCAACCCGGCACTCCACACGAGCCCCTCGACCACGTGCACCCCGGCCAGCACCAGCCCCATGACCGCGTGCGGCGCCCCGTCCGGGATGAACTGGGGCAGCATCGCCACGTAAAAGGCCCCCACCTTGGGATTGAGCAGGTTCGTCAGCAGCCCCCGCCGCAACCCCTTCCAGAACCGCACCTCCTGCCCCTCCACCACCTCATGCCCGGCGTGCCGCTTCAGCAGCATGCGCAACCCCATCCACACCAGGTACGCCGCCCCCGCCCACCGCAGCACGTCATAGGCCACCTGCGAGGCCGCCAGCAACGCCGACAGCCCCGCGGCGGTGAGCACCCCCCACACCAGCGTGCCGAGCTGGATGCCCAGCGTCACCCCCAAGGCCGGACGCCGCCCGGCCAGCAGGGACGTCCGCAGAATCAACGCCGTGTCGAGCCCGGGCGTCACCGTGAGCAGCGCGACCACGGCGGCGAACGACCAGATGGAGGTGGCGATGTCCATGAAGGTCAGGGTATGAGGAGCAGCTTCCCTGTGGTCCGCCGCCCCGCCAGGTCCTCATGAGCCTGCCGGGCGTCGGCCAGCGGGTAGCGGTGGGAGACGTTGATCCGCACCTGGCCCGCGCCGATCCAGCCGAACAGGTCGGAGGCGCGCTGCAGCAGCTCGGCCCGCTCCGCCACGTAGTGCACGAGGGTGGGCCTGGTCAGGAAGAGCGAGCCCTGCTTGTTGAGCACCTGCGGGTCGAGCGGCGGCACCGGGCCGCTGGCGGCGCCGTACAGGGCCATGAGCCCGCGCGGACGCAGCGCCTCAAGCCCGCCGTCGAACGTGGCCTTGCCGACGCCGTCGTACACCACGTCGATCGTGCCCCGCAGAGCCTGCGCGAAGTCGTCGTAGCGCAGCACCTCGTCCGCGCCCGCCTCCCGCGCCAGCTTCTCCTTCTCGTCGGTGGAGACCGTCGTGTACACCTTGGCGCCCTTGAGCTTGGCCAGCTGGATGAGCAGCTGCCCCATGCCGCCGGCCCCCGCGTGCACGAGCACCCGGTCACCCTCTTCGACCTCGTACGTGGAGTGCGTCAGATAGTGGGCCGTCATGCCCTGGAGCATCGCCGCCGCCGCCAGCTCGGCCGACACGCTGTCCGGCACCGGCACCAGCCGGTCGGCCGGCACCACGGCCTTCTCGGCGTAACTCCCCAGCACACTCGCCCACGCCACGGTGTCACCCACCGCGACGCCCTCTACTCCCGGGCCGACCGCGGACACCGTCCCGGCCCCTTCAGACCCGATGGAGGCGGGCAGATCGAGCGGATAAGCACCCGACCGGTGGTAGATGTCGATGAAGTTCACCCCGCTGGCGGCCACATCCACGACCACCTCACCGTCCCCGGGCACCGGATCGGGACGCTCGACATACTCAAGAACCTCTGGCCCGCCTTGAGCGGACACGATGATCGCACGCATGCCCCTAGTCAACTCCGCCCCACCCATCGCCCGCCACCCACCCCCAGCCCCCCACTCCTCCAGCCGGTCTGTCGCCCCCGCGGCCCCGACACTCCGATGGGGGTGTTCGGGGTCGCGCGGGGGTTGTGGCATGGCTGGTGCCCGTTACGGTGACTTCCGCTTGAGGGCCGTCACATGTGGCGGGCCAGGGCGCCGGCCTCCAGCGCCACCCAGATCGCTCCGTCCGGGCCCACGGTCAGACCGTGAGGCTCCGCCTTTCGCTCGGGCTTCGGTGCGTCGTCCCCGGGTTCGGCGTTCGGCCCCTGGGAGTTGTCCCCCTGCTCCGTGTTCGGTGCCTCGGTCCCGTGCCCGGCCGCCGGCTGCGGGACCGCTGGGAGAGGGTGTTCTTCGATCTCGCCGTCCACGGTGATGCGGCCCAGGCGGCCGGTGCCCCACTCCGTGAACCACAGGGCGTTGTCGGGGCCGGTGATGATGGCGTGGGGGCGGGCGGCGCGGTCGGGGAGGGGGTATTCGGTGATCTTGCCCTGGACGTCGATCCGGCCTATCTGGCCTGCGCCGATCTCGACGAACCACAGGGCGTCGTCGGGGCCGCGGGTGATGCCGACCGGGGCCGCGTTCTCCGTGGGGAGTTCGTGAACGGTCACCTCGCCCGACAGCGAGATGCGGCCGATGGCGTTGCCCTGGTTGATGGTGAACCAGAGCGCGTCGTCCGGGCCCGCCACGATGAACGACGGCATGCCGCCCTTCACCGGAACGTCGTAGGAGGTCATCGTGCCGTCGGTGGCGATGCGGCCGATCCTGTCGGTCGACATCTGGGTGAGCCACATCGCGCCGTCGGGGCCGGCGGCCAGCCCGTACGGCGAGTCGACCGTGTAGGCGGTGCGCCGCCCGTCGGCGGTGATGCGGCTGACCCGGCCGCCCTTCCACTCGCTGAACCACACGGCGTTGTCGTGGCCGCGCACGATCATCGTGGGCAGCCCGTCGGCCGGGTCGAGCTGGTGGATCTCGGGCTTCTCGCCCGGCACCAGCCGCCCGACACGCCCCTCGTGAACGAGCGTGAACCACAGGGCGCCGTCGGACGCGGTGGCCAGGCCGTAAGGCGAGCCGGAGTCGATGATGGTCAACATGGCAGTCCCCCCGATGGTCGTGGTCAAAAGTCGCGCTCCTGCGAGCTCCATCCAGGTCGCGGTCCATGGATGCGACCGCGTGCTGGCTCGATCTCGGTAGCGGTCATAGGATGCGTCCTCCCGCGAGCTCGATCTCCCTGCCGCGGAAGCGCCGGTTGAGTGCCCGGTCATGGGAGACCATGACGAGGGTGCCGCGGTAGCCGTCGAGTGCGCGTTCGAGCTCTTCTGCCAGCACCGGCGACAGGTGGTTGGTGGGTTCGTCGAGAAGCAGCAGGTCGTGTTCGCGGGCCAGCAGCTTGGCCAGCGCGAGCCGCCGCTGCTGGCCGACCGACAGGTCGCCCACCCGCTGGTCGAGGGTGTGCGGCCGGAACAGGCCGGTCGCCAGCAGCGCCGCCCTGCGGTCGTCGGGATGACCCTCGCCGTACGCCTCCAGCACCGGCAGCGACGGGTCGAAGCTCACCTCCTGCGGCAGGTGACCGACCCGACACCGGGCCCGTTCGGCCAGGACGTTCAGCAACGTGGACTTGCCCGCGCCGTTGCCGCCCCTGACCAGGACCCGGTCACCGGCCCTGATGGTGAGCGTGTCCACCCGCAGCCGATCACCCACCCGAACGTCCCGCACCTCCACCAGCACGGCACCCGTGGCAGGAGCACCCGCCTCCAACGGCGCTGCGCCCGCGGCCGGCGCCGCCCTCTCTCCATCGGCCCGCTGCGGGCCGGTGGCTGGGGAGAGGGCTCCGTTGCCGGACCGCTGCGCCGGTGCGGCTGGTTCCGTGCGGGTGACGTCGTCGGTGGGTGGGGGGAGGGGGTCGGAGGTGAAGGTGGCGTGGAAGTGCAGGGGCGCGGGCGGGCGGGGGACCGGGTCGGCTTCCAGGCGGCGCAGACGCTCGTGGGCGTTGCGGACCCTGCTGGCGACCGAGCTCTGCACGCGCCCCGCGTTGCGGTCGTAGGCCATCTTGTTGTTGTCGCGCATCACGCGGCCCGCCGCGACCCGGTGGGCGGTGGTGGCGGCGTGTTCGCGGACCTGGCGGACCTCGGCGCACCAGGCCGCGTACGCCTGCTCCCACCGCGCCCTGGCCGCCGCCTTGGCCGCCAGGAAACCGGTGTAGCCGCCGCCGAACCGGCTCACCGAGCCCTGCTCGACCTCGATGATCGCGGTGGCCACCCGGTCGAGGAAGACGCGGTCGTGGGAGACGGCGGCCACCGCGCCCTTGTGCTCGCGCAGCCGGTCTTCGAGCCAGGTCAGGGCCGGCTCGTCGAGGTGGTTGGTCGGCTCGTCGAGCAGCAGCACGCGGGGGGCGGCGGCCAGCACGCAGGCCAGGCCGAGCCGCGCCTGCTCGCCGCCGGACAGGCTGCCGAGCGTGCGGTCGTGGCCCACGTGCGCCAGCCCGAGGCCGTGGAAGGCCCGCTCGACGCGCGCGTCGGCCTCGTAGCCGCCGCGCAGCTCGTAGGCGGTGCACAGCTCGCCGTATTCGTCCATGACCTGCTGCGTCGCCTCCTCCGACAGCGCCGACTCCAGCTCGCGCATCCTGCGCTCCATGGCACGCAGGTCGGCCAGCGCGGCGTCGACGGCATCGCGGACCGTGCCGCCGGACGGCAGGCCGAGCGTCTCGGCGAGCGTCTGGCCGACGTAGCCGAGGTCGGCGCTCGCCCGCACCTCGCCCCGCACCTCGCCCTCGTCGGGCCGCTCGGCTCCGGCCAGCAGGCGCAGCAAGGTGGACTTGCCCGAGCCGTTCTCGCCGACGATGCCGACGCGCTCGCCGATGCGTACGGACATGGACACGTCGCTGAGGACGGCGCGTCCGTCGTAGGACTTGAAAACCCCGCGAAGACTGATCAGGATGGAACTCCAATCGCAACTGATGTTGCTTTAGGATGGCACAAGATCAGAGCTAACGCAACTGGAGTAGTTTTTGGAGCGCAAAGAGCCCGTCAGACGTCCGGGTGGGCGCAGCGCCCGCGTGCGCGACGCCGTACGCCAGGCGACCCTCGCCGAGCTGGCCGAACATGGCTACGCGGGCCTGACCGTGGAGCGGGTCGCAGAGCGGTCAGGCGTGCACAAGACGACCGTTTACCGGCGGTGGGGCGGCGTCGAGGGGCTGATCTCCGACGCGCTCGAACTCGCCGCCGACGAGCCGTGGCCCATCCCCGACACAGGGTCGATCGAGGGTGATCTGCGGGGGATCGTCCAGCTCGTACGGGTCGGCTTCCAGGACTCCGAGCTGGGCCCCGTGTCGTCCGCCTTCGTGGCCGCCGCCGTGCAGAACGAGGCCGCCGCCCGTTCGCTGCACGAGTTCTTCGTCTCGCGCCACGAGCAGTCGGCCTCTGTCGTCCGCCGGGCGGTCCAGCGCGGCGAGCTGCCCGAGGTCGTCGATCCCCGGGAGGTGATCAGGGTGGCGGTCGCGCCCGTCTACTACCGGCTGTTCATCGCCCACGAGCCGGTCACAGAACGCGACGCCGACCGCGCCGCCGACGCCGCCCTCGCCGCCGCCCGCGCCGGCGTCCTCTAAGCCGGCGTCCTTCGAGCGGAGCGCCGTGCGGGCGTCCTTTGCGTGGCGGTTACGGCTCCAGGCGGCCGCGTAGCTCGAAGTCGTCCCAGGTCGTGCGCACCACCGACCTGTCGTCCTTCGGTGTGCGCGCGAACAGCCCGAGCGAGCCGTTGCCGATCCCGTTGGGGTCCTCCGCCTCCTGGACGAGCTCGTCGTTCACCCACATCGACAGCCGCACGGTCGTGCCGCTCTGCTCGCACGCCACCGTGATCCGCGCCTTGCCGGGCAGCGCGTCCACCTTCACGGGCTGGGCGATCATGCCGCCCGAGCCGTCGACGATGCGGCGGATGCGGGCGTTGCCCTTGGTGTCGAGGGTGAACTCGTAGTAGTTGTCGCCGTCTTCTGAGTTGTGGCAGTAGAGGCCGTACTCGCCGGTGCCGACGCTCTTGGTGACGTCGGCGGTGACGGCCATGACCACCGACTGGGGCAGCATCGGCGTCGGGCTCGCCGTCGGGCCGGGCGTCGCGGTCGGCGTGTAGAACAGGTAGGGCACGGGCGCCCTGGCCCACCGCTCCTCGTAGTCGGGCTCGGCGTCCATCCCGTACGTGCCGTCGGTCCGGTAGCCGACGCTGCCCGCGGACTGCGGGTCGTACGAGCCGGTCCAGCCGCCCGTCGTCTGCGTGAAGTCCTCCTGGTAGAGCAGCCCCAGGTCCTTGGGCGGCCCGCTCGGGACGAACAGCGCCCAGGCGCCCACCCCGGCCGCCAGGACGACCGCCGCGGCCGCGGCCACCGCCGCGTACAGCCTGCCCCGCCGCGCCCGCGCGCCGCCCGGCGCCGAGGCGAGCGTGTAGGGGGCGGTGGACTGCTGCCAGGCCACCTGTACGGTGTGCGCCGCCTGCTCGGGCGCCGCGGAACGGCCCACCAGGTGGTCGAGGAGCTGCTGCGCGGTCGGGCGCCGGGACGGGTCCTTGTTCAGGGCCGCGGCGACCAGCTCGCGCAGGCCGGGGTCGATGGCATCGAGGTTGGGCTCGGTGTTGAGCACCTGGTAGACCATGGCCGGCAGCGTGTCGCCGCCGAACGGGGCGCGTCCGCTCGCCGCGAACGCCACCAGGCAGCCCCACGAGAACACGTCGCAGGCGGGGGAGATCGGGTCGCCGCGCAGCACCTCGGGCGCCATGTAGCGGGGCGTGCCGATGACCTCGCCGGTGCTGGTGACGCCGCCGATCGTGTCGAGCGCCCGCGCGATGCCGAAGTCGATCACGCGCGGCCCCACGGAGGACAGCAGCACGTTGGACGGCTTGAGGTCGCGGTGCACGACCCCGGCCGCGTGGATCGCGGTGAGCGCGGTGGCCACGCTGACGGCCAGCGCGTCGAGGCTGGAGCCGCGCAGCGGGCCGGACTGGCGTACGGCCTCGTCGAGGTTGGGGCCGGGGACGTATTCGGTGACGACGTAGAGCTGGTTGCCTTCGAGTGCGGCGTCGAGAACGGCGGCCGTACAGAATCGTCGCACCCGCTGCGCCGCGTCCGCCTCCCTGCGGAACCGCATGCGGAACTGCTCGTGCTGGCTGAGCTCCGGGTTGATCACCTTGACGGCGACCCGTTGCCCAGCGGGATCCTCGGCGAGGTGGACCGTGCCCATCCCACCCCGCCCCAGCACGCTTAGCAGCCTGTAGCGCCCGATGTGGGAGGTTTCACCGCTCACGCCGCGCAAGCTTACCGACACCTGCGGCATCGCCGCAGATCTCGGCCCCGACACGCGTACATGAGATGCCTTTTCAGCGCATGACGGCCTTCACGGGGTGACGCAGGCGCGCCTTCGGCATCCGCGACTCGATCGGTGCGAACCCGCTCGCCCGGCAGGCGGGCGACTTGCGTTTCGGGTCGGGAGAACATATGTTCGAGTCATAAGCGCCCGTCTTCCCCCGGGTGGCTCAGCACAGGCACCACCAGAGCCGCGGGGAGACGCGTCTTGAGCAGACTCTATGGCGATCCGATAGAGGTGTGGACCCGAGACGGGGAGCCCACCCAGTTCGTCTGGCGTGACCGGCTCTATCTCGTCCGCCGCGTGCTCGACCACTGGGTGGTCGCGCGCGAATGGTGGAAGACCGGCGAGGGCGACCCGGGTGAGCGCCGGTTCTGGCGGGTCGAGGCCGGCCCGGGCCGCGAGGTGGGCTCCTACGAGCTGCGTTACGACACCGCCGGCAACGGCTGGCTGCTGCTGAGGGCGTGGGACTGATGGCGCCCCCGTTCCCGCATCTCAACGTGAGCTCCGCCTACTCGATGCGCTACGGCACGGCGTTCCCGCGCGCGCTGGTGAGCAGGGCCGCCGACTACGGCATGGACATCCTGGCGCTGACCGACCGCGACGGCCTCTACGGCGCGATCAAGCACGTGCAGGCATGCGCCGAGGCCGGCATCGCGCCCGTCGTCGGGGTCAACCTGGCCCTCGACGCGCCGGCCGGGGCGTTCACCCTGGTGCCCGGCATCCGCACGCCGCGCCCGCGCACCGGCCCCGCAGCGGAGGACCGCGTCACGGTGCTGGCCCGCGGCAAGGGCTGGTCGCGGCTGGCCCGCCTGGTCACCGCCGCCCACTACGCGGGCGAGCGAGGCGCGCCGAAGGTGACCCGCGAGCTGATCGCCGAGTGGGCCGGCAGCCCTGGCACGCCCGGATTCGGCGCGGAAGACGGCCTCGTGGTGCTGCTCGGCCCCCGCTCCGACGTGGGCCGCGCGGTCGCGGAACGGCGCGACGAGCACGCGAGGACGCTGCTCGGCCTGTGGCGCGCCGCCCTGCCCGGCGTGGTGGTCGAGCTGGTCGACCAGTACGGCTTCCGCGACGCCACGACGGCCGTGCGCATGCTCGGCCTGGCCGAGTCGATGGACGTGCCGGCCGTGCTGACCAACGCCGTACGCTACCTCGACCCCGCCGACCACCAGGTGGGCGACGTGCTCGACGCGGCCCGCCAGCTCGTCCCGCTGCACCCGCGCCACCTCGACCGCACCACCTCCCACGCCTACCTCAAGGGCACCAAGGAGATGCTGCAGGTGGCGGCCAAGGTGTGCGCGGGCGACCAGGAGCGGATGGTCCACCTGCTGCGCACCACCAGGCGGCTGGCGGAGGCGTGCGCGATGGACCCGCTCGACCTGCTGGCGCTGCGCAACGACCCGCCCGCGCTGCACCTGCCCGAGATCGGCCGCGACCCGGTGCCGCTGCTGCGCAACCGGGTCGAGGACGGCCTGTACAGGCGCGGGCTCGACCGTTCGGCCGAGGCCAGGCGGCGGCTGGACGACGAGCTGGCCATCATCGAGCGCAAGCGCCTGTCGGGCTACTTCATCGCGGTGGCCGGCATCACCGACATGATCCGCGGCATGGGCATCCGCTGCGCCATCCGCGGCTCGGGCGCGGGCAGCCTGGTCAACTACCTCATCGGCATCGGCGAGGTGAACCCGCTCGACCACGGCCTGCTCATGGAGCGCTTCCTGTCGGAGGGCCGCATCGGGTTGCCCGACATCGACGTCGACGTCGAGTCGGCCCGCCGCCTCGACTGCTACCAGGCCATCTTCGAGCGTTACGGCGAGTCCAGGGTGGCCTGCGTGTCCATGATGGAGACCTACCGCGCCCGCAGCGCCATCCGCGACGTCGCCGGCGCCATGGGCCTGCCGCCCCACGAGATCGACGCCATCGCCAAGGCGTTCCCGCACATCAGGGCCAAGCAGATCACCGCGTCCCTGCACGACCTGCCCGAGCTGCGCGAGAGCCGGCTCGGTGACGCGGGGCTCGACCGGGTGTTCCGGCTGGCGGAGAAGCTCGACGGGCTGCCCAGGCACATCGCGCTGCACCCGTGCGGCGTGCTGATCGGCAACGCGGGGCTGCGCGACCGCACGCCGGTGGAGCGCAGCCTGCTGGAGTTCCCGATGTCGCAGTTCGACAAGGAGGACGTGGAGGAGGCGGGGCTGCTCAAGCTCGACGTGCTGGGCGTGCGGATGCAGTCGGCCCTGGCGTACGCGCTGAGCGAGATCAAGCGGGTGGATGGCATCGAGGTGAAGCTGGACGCCCAGCACGGCGACGAGCAGCCCGGCGTCCAGTACGTCCCCCACGACGACCAGGAGACGTACGACATGATCTGCGCCTCCCGCACCCTGGGCTGCTTCCAGATCGAGTCGCCCGGCCAGCGCGAGCTGGTCGCCAAGCTGGAGCCGCGCAGGATGCACGACCTGATCGTGGACATCTCGCTGTTCCGGCCGGGCCCGGTCAACTCCGACATGGTCACCCCCTACCTCGAGGCCAGGGGCGGCTGGCGGCAGCCGTACTACCCGCACGAGCGGCTGCGCGAGGCGCTGAAGGAGACCCACGGGGTGGTGGTGTTCCACGAGCAGGTGCTGAAGATCATCTCGGTGATGACCGGGCGCGACCTGTCCTACGCCGAGAAGCTGCGCCGCACGCTCGACACGCCGGAGGGCCGCGCGCGGGTGCGCCGTGCGTTCGTGCCGCTGGCCAGGGCCAACGGGTTCGGCGACGCGGCCGTGGAGCGGGCCTGGCAGGTGCTCGACGCGTTCGGCTCGTTCGGGTTCTGCAAGGCGCACGCGGCGGCGTTCGCGCTGCCCACCTACCAGTCGGCCTGGCTCAAGCGGCACCACACGGCGGCGTTCTTCGCCGGGGTGCTCACCCACGAGCCCGGCATGTACCCGCCGCGCGTCATCATCGACGAGGCCAGGCAGTGCGGGGTGCGGATCCTGCCGCTCGACGTCAACAA
Organism: Nonomuraea sp. NPDC004580; assembly: GCF_040609855.1. Taxonomy (NCBI): domain Bacteria; kingdom Bacillati; phylum Actinomycetota; class Actinomycetes; order Streptosporangiales; family Streptosporangiaceae; genus Nonomuraea; species Nonomuraea sp. NPDC004580. The sequence continues at coordinate 29,941 of NZ_JBEXLH010000021.1, forward strand.
GTCGGGCAAGGACTGGCAGGTCGAGCGGCTCGGGCCGCGGGTGCGGGTGCGGGTGCGGCCGTCAGAGCTCGAGGGCGGCTCGCGGGCGCGCAGGGAGTTCAGGATCGGCGACATCGGCAAGGGGTACGCGCTGCGCGTGCCGTTCTCGGCCATCAAGGGCGTGAGCGAGGCGGAGGTCGAGCGGATGGTGGCGGGGCAGCCGTACACGTCGCTGGCCGACTTCTGGGACCGCGCCAGGCCGTCGCGGCCCACGATCGAGCGCATCGTCCAGGTCGGCGGCCTCGACGCGCTGCACGACCTGCACCCGGGCGGCCCGCGCTGGCGGCCGGGCGAGCTGACCCGCCGCGACCTGATCGCCCAGGTGGGCGTGCTCGACCGGGCCTCGGCCCACGGCGTGCAGGCGGGCCCGCGCAAGTCCCGGCGCTACAGCTCCCACATGGCTCAGCGAAGGGACGTGTCGCCTCCCCAGAACGCGGCTCCTCCGGCGGTGCAGCTTCCGCTCGGGTTCGGCGAGAGGCTGCCGCCGGGGGAGCTGCCCGAGATGACCGAGACCGAGATGGTCGAGGCCGAGCTGGACATCCTCGGCATCGACGTCAGCCGGCACGTCATCAGCTTCCACCAGGAGCTGCTCGACGCGCTCGGAGTGGTACGTTCCAGCGACCTGCTCCGCCAGCGCAACGGGGCGGAGATCCTGGTGGCCGGGGTCAAGGTGGCCACCCAGACGCCGGCCATCCGCTCGGGCCAGCGGATCATCTTCACCACGCTCGACGACTCGACGGGGCCGATCGACCTGACGTTCTTCGAGTCGGTGCAGGGCCGGTGCGCCTCGATCGTGTTCGGCTCGTGGCTGATGCTGGCCAGGGGAGTGGTCAGGCGCACGGGGGCGCGGGCGGTGACCATGCGGGCGGTCGACTGCTGGAACCTGGCCGACCTCGACGCGCTCTGGCGCTCGCAGGGCATCGAGGCGGTGCGCGCCCTCATCGACCGGGCTCCCGAGGAGGCGGCGGGCGTCGGCGGCCGGCCGATCGAGTACGCCAACGGCTTCCGTCTGTCGCCCTACTCCGACCTCGCCCCCGCCGTCACCACGAACCCGCCGCGGCGGCTGTGGCACGCCAGCCCCGGCAGCTCGGGCCCGACGGCGGCGTGACCGCTCAGGACCGCTCAGCCGGTCTGCGGCTGCGTCTGAGGCGGCGCCTGAACAGGCGGCTGCACCGGAGTCTGTACGGGCGCCTGCGGCTGCAGGGTGCCCGGCTCCAGGGTCCACGTCGTCCGCGCGGCCCGCTGCAGCCCGGCCAGCTCGCGCACCGTGGCGGCGCACAGCACCGCCGCCACCGCCGCGCAGGCCAGCTCGGGCACGCCCACGCCGGTCAGATCGACGTCCGACGAGCCGAGCGGCAGCCGGATCGTCACCATCGCCAGCGTGGCCAGCCAGCTCAGCCACCACGCGGCCAGCAGGACCAGCCACCTGCCCCGGCGGCCGGCCGGCGGGCGGGCGGCCCGCCACACCTGGTCGACCAGCACCACGGGCGCGACCAGGTTGACCAGCGGGATCAGCCAGGCCGCCGCCACCGGGCCGGTCGCGGCCGAGCGGTCGTTGGCCCGCCTGGCACGTACCAACCAGGTCACGTACGCGGCGGCGGCGGCGATCGTGGTGCCCGCCACCAGCATCATCAGCACCGCGAACAGGGTCACCGCCCCCACCACCGCCTCGGCCTCGGCCCCCTGGGGCCGGCCGCCGAACGCGGCGAGCTGCACGGCGAGGTCGCGGCCGCGGGTCAGCTCGAAGATCACGAGGGCGGCGAGGGAGAGGACCTGGGCGGTCAACGTCACGTAGACGGCGGCGGCTCTGGCGGGTGATGCCTGGGTGTAGCGCACGTTGTTCTCCCCCCGGGCCATGCGCTGAGGTTCTGATTCACTTGTATCCCGGGAGCCCCGCTGTTAATCAGCTCACCACGCCGGATTCCCACGCCCATGCCGCGATTCCGACCCTGTTGCGCACGCCGAGCTTGGCCTGGATGCTCCCGAGGTGCGTCTTCACCGTCGACAGCGACACGAACAGCTCGGCGGCCACCTCCTTGTTCGTCCGTCCCCTGGCCACCAGACGCACGACGTCCAGTTCGCGGTCGGTCAGCGGGTCGGCGGCCGGCAGCGGGGCGGGCGTGCGGGGCTGCGACAGGTGCTGCAGCAGCCGTACGGTCACCGAGGGCGACACCAGCGCGTCGCCCACCGAGGCGGCCCTGACGGCCTCGACGAGCAGCGTGGGGCCGCTGTCCTTGAGCAGGAAGCCGGTGGCGCCGGAGCGCAGGGCGCCGTAGACGTACTCGTCCAGGTCGAACGTGGTGACGATGACGACCCGCAGCGGGTTCTCCACGCCGGGCCCGGCCAGCGCCCTGGTCACCTCCAGCCCGTCCAGCTTGGGCATCCTGATGTCGAGCAGGCAGACGTCCGGGCGCAGCCGCCTGGCCTCGGCCACCGCCTCCGCCCCGTCGGCGACGGCGGCCACGACCTCCATGTCCGGTTGCGCGTCCAGGATCATTTGGAAGCCGGTTCTTACCAGTTGCTGATCGTCGGCGATGAGTACCCGAATAGTCACCCGACAACTCTATGGAGCGGCCGGCAGGAGGATCGGCCGTTCGGCCGATGACGGACCGACCGCACGGCCGATCCGCCGGTCCCTTCCTTCCCGGAAGGCTGGCCGCCATGAACGACGTACTTGTTGGACGAGCCCTGACCAAGCGGTTCGGGCAGACGACGGCGCTGGGTGGCGTGGACATCACCGTACCGGCCGGCGAAGCGGTGGCGATCATGGGACCGAGCGGGTCCGGCAAGTCGACCCTGCTGCACTGCCTGGCCGGCATCATGAAGCCGGACGACGGCGAGGTGCACCTGCTCGGCCGGCGCATCGACACGCTCGGCGAGCGCAGGCGCAGCGCGCTGCGGCGCACCCGCTTCGGCTTCGTCTTCCAGTTCGGCCAGCTGCTGCCCGAGCTGCCCGCCGACGAGAACGTGGCGCTGCCGCTCATGCTGGGCGGGGTGCCGCGGACGCAGGCCGTACGCCAGGCCCGCGAGTGGTTCTGGCCGCTCGGGCTGAACGGCATGGAGACCAGGCGGCCGGGCGAGCTGTCGGGCGGCCAGGCGCAGCGGGTGGCCATCGCCAGGGCCCTGGTGACCAAGCCGGCGGTGGTCTTCGCCGACGAGCCCACGGGGGCGCTCGACCAGCAGACCGGCCAGGAGACCATGCGGCTGCTGGTGGAGGCGACCAAGCACAACGGCGCCTGCCTGATCGTCGTCACCCACGACCCCAACGTGGCCTCCTGGTGCGACCGCACGGTCGAGGTCCGCGACGGCCGCCTGCCGGCGAGCGGGGCGATGGCGTGAACCTCGACCTCACCTGGCGGCTCATCAAGGGCGGCGGGCGCAAGGGGATGCTCGGCACCTGGCTGACGTTCGGGGCGGTGGCCGTGGCGACGGCGCTGCTGCTGTTCGCGGTGGCCGCCAACTTCGCCTTCCAGGCCAGGGCCGAGCGCGGCGCCTGGCGCAACCCGGTGCCCGCCACCACGGGCGCGGTCGCCGTCGAGGCGCAGCGCTTCGACTTCGTCCGCGACCAGAAGATCACCGTCATCGACCTGGCCGCGCTCAAGGGGGCGGACCCCGGACCGCCGCCCGGCCTGCCGCGCTTCCCCGCGCCCGGCGAGGTGTGGCTGTCGCCCGCGCTCGCCGAGCTGGCCGGCGAGCTGCCCGCGGCCGAGCTGGCCGCGCGCTATCCGAAGCGCGCGGGCGTCCTCGGCGACGAGGCCCTGGTGTACCCGGGCGAGCTGGTCGCGGTCTTCGGCCAGGCACCGGACGCGCCCGCGATGACCGCTCCCCGCCTCGACGACTGGGTCATGTCCAGGCCGCCGGTCAAGGTCGCGAGCCTGGCCGGGGAGCCGAGCGAGGACGCGGTCGCCTACCAGTGGCTCTCCGCCATCGCCGGGGTGCTCATGGTGGTGCCGCTGCTGGTGTTCGGCGGGGCGGCGGCGCGGCTCACGGTCGCGAGACGTGACCGGCGGCTGGCCGCGCTGCGGCTGGTCGGCGCCACACCCGGCCAGGTCGTCGCGATGACCGTGACAGAAGCGGTGCTCGTCGCGCTGGCCGGCGCGCTCGCCGGAGCCGTCGTCTACGCGCTGTCCGTGCCGCTGCTGACGCGCATCGAGATGCAGGGCGGCCCGTGGTTCGCCGGCGACCTGCTGCCTGGCCCGCTGCTCCTCACCGGGGCGCTGGTCGCGGTGCCGCTGCTGGTCGGCCTGTCGGCGGTGGCCGGGCTGCGGCGGGTCGTGGTGAGCCCGCTCGGCGTGGCCAAGCGGGAGACGCCGCCCGCCATGCGGATCTTCCGGGTGCTCGCCCTGCTCGCCGCCCTCGCCGTCTTCCCTCTGCTGAGCAGGGAGACCAGCGTCACCATCATCGCGATCGCGCTCGCCCTGGCGTTCCTCTGCCTCAACCTGGCGGGCCCCTGGGTGGTCGGCGTCATCGGCCGTATCGCGGCCAAGAGCGCGCGCGGCCCGGCCGCGCTGCTGGCCGCCCGGCGGCTCGTGGACGACCCGCGCTCGGCCTGGCGCACGGTGAGCGGCGTGGCGCTGACCGGGTTCGTGGCGGGTTTCCTCGGCCTGCTCAGCCCGGGGGCGTTCGAGGAGGTCACAGGGCCGCCCCAGCTCAGCGTGAGCGTCACCGAGGGCAAGCCCGCCGAGGTGGCCGGGCAGGCCCGCGACCGGCTCAAGGAGGCCGGCGTGACCGCCACCGTCGAGTCGCGGGACAAGGCCGTGGTCGCCGCGCTGGGCGGCTCGGCCGACGCCGCGACGCTGGACAGGGCGCGTACGGCGCTGGCCGACCTCGTGCCCGGGCACACGCCCACCACCCAGGAGGAGGGCCGGCGCTTCGGCTCGGAGATCCTCGCCGACATCAGGGTCGGCACGATCGTGGTGCTGTCGGTGTCGTTCCTGGTGGCCATCACCAGCTCGGGGATCACCGCCATGTCGTCGGTGCTGGACCGGCGGCAGACGTACGGGCTGCTGCGCCTGGCCGGCACGCCGCTGGAGGTGCTCGACAAGGCGCGCAGGTCCGAGACGCTCATCCCGCTGACCGTGATGGGCGGCGGCGCGATCCTGACCGGCGTGTTCTGCGGGCTGCCGTTCATGCTCGGCGAGCCCAACGTGACCGGCGCGCTGACCCTCGCGGTCTGCGTCGTCGCGGGCTTCGCCGGGGTGATCGGGGCGGGCGCGCTGAGCCGGCCGCTGCTGCGCTCGGTCACCACCGACCCCGCGCCGCGCCCCGACTAGCCGTTAGCCGAGCACGAGGTCGCGGACGAGCTTCAGCGAGGGCTCGTCCCGCACCCCCATCACCAGCAGGCTGGTGACCGGGCTGCGGTGCCACAGCTCCAGGCGTTCCTTGATCCGGCCGGGCGGGCCGACGAGCGAGATGCCGTCGGCCAGTTCGTCCGGGATCGCACGGAACGCCTCGTCCCTGCGTCCTGCCAGGTAGAGCGACTGGATGTGCTCGGCGGCCTCGGCGTAGCCCATGCGGCCGATGATGTCGGCGTGGAAGTTGCGCTGCTTGGCGCCCATGCCGCCGATGTAGAGGGTCAGCATGGTCTTGACGCCGTCGAGCGCGGCCCGCACGTCGTCGGAGATCACCACCAGCACCATGGCGGCCACGTCGAAGTCGGCGGGGGCGCCCGCGAGCGCGTCGCCGTACATCTGCTCGATCTTCTCGGGGAACGCGAACAGCGGCAGCCAGCCCTGGGCCACCTCGGCGGCCAAGGCCACGTTCCTGGGCCCTTCCGCGCCGAGATAGACGGGGACGTCCTCGCGCAGCGGGTGCGTGATGAGCTTGAGCGGCTTGCCGAGGCCGCCGGGCAGCGGCAGCGGGTAGTGCGGGCCCTCGCTGGTCACCGGCTCCTCGCGGCGCCACACCTTGCGCATGATCTCGACGTACTCGCGGGTCCTCGCCAGCGGCTTGGCGAACGGCTGACCGTACCAGCCCTCCACGACCTGCGGACCCGACGCGCCCACGCCCAGCAGCAGCCGGCCGCCGGTGAGGTGGTCGAGGGTCATCGCGGTCATCGCCGTCGTGACCGGCGGCCTGGCCGAGATCTGCGCGATCGAGGTGCCGAGCTTGATGCGGCTGGTACGCGCGCCGTACCAGGCGAGGGGGGTGAACACGTCGCTGCCGTACGCCTCGGCGGTCCACACCGAGTCGTAGCCGAGCCGTTCGGCCGCCAGCACCGATTCGGTCGCGTCGTCGGCGCCGCGCTGCCAGTAGCCGAGGTTCAGGCCGAGCTTCATTTCAAGGACCACCTCCGGAATTAAGTTCTATTACTGCCGTGGCGGCCTCAACGTGTCAATGGCGGATCCTCCGGGGTAGTCACATTCTGTGCTCAAGGCCCTGTCGCGACTCGTCTGCCTGCTGCTCCTGCTGCCGGCGGCCGAGCCCACCGTGGCCCAGAGCCAGTCGCGGCCCAACATCGTCGTCATCATGGCCGACGACCTCGAGACCGGCACGCTCCACCACTTCCCGAACATCACCGAGCAGCTCGTGGCCCAGGGCGCCTCGTTCGACCGCCACTTCGTGACCAACTCCTGGTGCTGCCCGTCCCGATCGTCGATCCTGCGCTCCCAGCACGTCCACAGCCACGGCGTGCTGACCAACACCGCTCCCGAGGGCGGCTTCCACCGCTTCCACGAGCTGGGCCTGGAACGCTCCACCCTCGGCACCTGGATGCAGCAGGCCGGCTACCGCACGGCGCTGATGGGCAAGTTCCTCAACCACTATCCGGGGAACTCGGCGCCCGAGACGTACGTGCCGCCCGGCTGGAACGACTGGCGGGTTCCCGTACGCGCCCTCTACGAGGAGTACGGCTACCGGCTCAACGAGAACGGCGCGCTGCGCGACTACGGCTGGGCTGAGCAGGACTACCTGTCCGACGTGCTCGCCGGTCATGCCCGCTCCTTCATCACGGCCTCCGACCAGCCGTTCTTCCTCTACCTGAACCCGGTGGGCCCGCACAACCCGGCCAACCCGGCCTTCCGGCACGCCGAGGCATTCCCGATGGAGGTCGCGCCGCGCACGCCGTCGTACGACCAGGACGACATCAGCGCCGAGCCGCTGTGGATGCAGATGCAGCCGCCGCTGTCGCCGCGCGCGGAGGCCGCCATCGACGAGCGGCACCGCGCCAGGCTGCGCTCGATGCTCGGCGTGGACGACCTGGTCGGCTCGGTGCTGCGGGCGCTGCAGGAGTCGGGCAAGCTCGACGACACCTATGTCTTCTTCACCTCCGACAACGGCTTCCACCTCGGCACTCACCGGCTCAAGCACGGCAAGACCACGCCGTTCGACGAGGCGATCAGGGTGCCGCTCGTCGTCAGAGGGCCGGGCGTCGCGCCCGGCTCGACGGTCGCGCACATGAGCGCCACGATCGACCTCGCGCCGACCGTCGCCGAGCTGGGCGGCGCCACCGTGCCGGACTTCGCCGAGGGGCGCTCGCTGGCGCCGCTGCTGCGCGGGCAGCCGCCGCCGGAGTGGCGCAGACAGGTGCTCGTGGAGTTCGTCCGCCCGGCCAACCGCATGTCGGCGGCCCAGACGCCGGTGCCCGCCTACCAGGCGCTGCGCACCGAGCAGTACACGTACGTGCGGTACGAGACGGGGGAGCGGCAGCTCTACGACCTCGAGGCCGACCCCTACCAGCTCGACAACCTCGCCATGTCCGCCGACCTGTCGCTGCTGGCCCGGCTGGACGAGCGGCTGTCGGCGATGGCCGCGTGCTCGGGGGCGACCTGCCGGCAGGCCGACCGGGTGGAGTGAGCCGGTCAGCGGAAGAGCGTGGGGTAGGCGTGCGCCAGATGCTCGGAGACCGCCCTGGCCGCCTCCTCCGGGTCGCCGCCGTCGATGGCCTCGAGGATGCGTACGTGGTCGGCGCGCAGCACCGAGGTGTCGCCCAGCCGGCGTACCGCCTCCACCGAGTACTTGCGCATCGAGTCGCGCAGCGACCGCATGATGGCGGCGACCAGCCTGTTGCCCGAGGCGTCCGCGATCGCGCAGTGGAAGGCCGTGTCGTGCTCGACGAACTCCTCCGGCGACCCGGCCGCGTCCATCCCGGCCACCGCCGCCGCCAGCTCCGTGGTGGCGGCACCCCCTGTGGCGGCGCGGGTGGCGGCGCGGGTGGCGGCGCGGGCGGCGGCCCATTGCTCGATCATGTGCCGGGTGTCGATGACCTCGCGCATCTCCAGGCCGGTCAGGCCGAGGTGGAGGCGCAGCAGGTCGCTCAGCGCCGAGTCGGGGCGCGAGGTGAGCACCGCGCCCGCGTCGGGTCCCCGTCCCGCCTGGGACGAGACCACGCCGAGGGTCTCCAGCACGCGCATCGCCTCCCGTACGGAGGAGCGGCTGACGCCGAGTTGCTCGGCGAGGTGCCGCTCGGCGGGCAGCCGGTCGCCCACGGTGAGGCCGTCCTCGGCGATGCGCCGCTCGATCTGAGCGAGTACGTCCTCGAACGTCCGCGTCCGCTTGACGGGACGCCAGCCGGTTCCGTCCAACAGCCCTCCCTGGCCGGACATGATGGCTTCGAGTATGGTCTGACCATATTGTGGTCGGACCATACCTCTCGAAAGGAGAGTCGTGCGAGTCGCCCTGTTCATTACGTGCGTGAACGACACGCTCTTCCCCGGCACCGGCAAGGCGGTCGTGTCGCTCCTGCGCAGGCTCGGCTGCGAGGTGGACTTTCCCGCCGCCCAGACCTGCTGCGGGCAGATGCACGTCAACACCGGATATCGGACGGAGGGCGTACGGCTGGCGCGGCACTTCACGGAGGTCTTCGCCGGGTACGACGCCGTGGTGGCGCCGTCGGGGTCGTGCGCGGCCATGGTGCGCGAGCAGTACCCGAAGCTGGCCAGGCCGGGCAGCCGGGGCGCGGCGGCGATCGAGGAGGTCGCGCCCAAGGTGTACGAGCTGTCGGAGTTCCTGATCGACGTCCTGAAGGTTGACGACGTCGGCGCATATTTCCCGCACCGGGTGACATATCACCCGACGTGCCACTCGCTGCGCGGCCTCCGCCTGGGCGACCGTCCCCTGCGGCTGCTGCGGAACGTGCGCGGCCTCGAACTCGTCCCGCTGCCCGGCGCCGAGGAGTGCTGCGGCTTCGGCGGCACGTTCGCCGTGAAGAACCCGGCGATCTCCGCCGCGATGGGCGCCGACAAGACCCGCAACATCCTGGACACCGGCGCCGAGGTGCTGTGCGCGGCCGACAACTCCTGCCTGATGCACATCGGCGGCACGCTGGGCCGGCAGCGGGCGGGCGTCAGGGCCATGCATCTGGCCGAGATCCTCGCGTCCACGGAGGAGGCCCGATGAGCGCGACATTCCTCGGGATGCCAGGAAATTTCCCGAAAAACTCGGAGAAGGCTGTCCAGAACTCGCAGCTGCGCTTCAACCTCCGCAAGGCCACCCACACCATTCGCGGCAAGCGCGCCTCCGTCGTCGGCGAGCTGCCCGACTGGCAGGAGCTGCGCGCCGCCGGCAAGGCCATCAAGGACCACACGCTGCGCAACCTCGACCGCTACCTGCTCCAGCTGGAGGACGCGGTCACCACGGCGGGCGGCGCCGTCCACTGGGCGAGGGACGCCGCCGAGGCCAACCGCATCGTCACCGAGCTGGTCAAGGCCACCGGCGAGCGCGAGGTGGTCAAGGTCAAGTCGATGGCCACCCAGGAGATCGGCCTCAACGAGGCGCTCGCCCAGCACGGCATCACCGCGTACGAGACCGACCTCGCCGAGCTGATCGTGCAGCTCGGCGACGACTTCCCGAGCCACATCCTGGTCCCCGCCATCCACCGCAACCGCTCGGAGATCCGGGAGATCTTCCTCGACAAGATGCCCGGCGTCTCGGCCGACCTCACCGACGACCCGCCCGCGCTGACCGAGGCGGCCCGGCTGCACCTGCGCGAACGCTTCCTCAGGAGCAAGGTCGCGATCTCCGGCGCCAACTTCATGGTGGCCGAGAGCGGCACCCTCGTCGTGCTGGAGTCGGAGGGCAACGGCCGCATGTGCCTGTCGCTGCCCGAGACCCTCATCAGCGTCGTCGGGATCGAGAAGCTGCTGCCGTCCTGGCGGGATCTGGAGGTGTTCCTCCAGCTTCTGCCGCGCAGCTCCACCGGTGAGCGGATGAACCCGTACACGAGCATGTGGACCGGCGCCGTCGAAGGCCAGGACTTCCACCTGGTGCTGCTCGACAACGGCCGCACCGACGTGCTCGCCGACGAGGTGGGCCGCCAGGCGCTGCGCTGCATCCGCTGCTCGGCCTGCCTGAACGTCTGCCCCGTGTACGAGCGGGCCGGCGGCCACGCGTACGGCTCGGTCTATCCAGGGCCGATCGGCGCGATCCTCACCCCGCAGCTCAGAGGCATGAGCTCGGAGCTGGACGCCTCGCTGCCGTACGCCTCCAGCCTGTGCGGCGCCTGCTACGAGGTGTGCCCGGTCGCCATCGACATCCCCGAGGTCCTGGTGGACCTGCGCGCCAAGGCGCCGCACGCGGCGGCCGAGAAGGCCGGCATGAAGGTGGCCGGCTGGGTGCTCGACGACCACGAACGCCTGGCCAAGGCGCAGCGCGCGGCCTCCCGGCTGCGCAAGGTGGTGCCGAGACGGCTGCCGGGGCCGCTGTCGGCGTGGACCGACACCAGGGACGTGCCGGAGATCCCCGAGGAGCCGTTCAGGGACTGGTGGAAGCGGACCGGCGGCGGCGCGAGCGAGGAGGCGGAATGAGCGCGCGTGAGGAGATCCTGGCCAGGATCGGCAGAGCCGTGGCGGGTGCGCCCGATGTCGAGATCCCGCGCGGCTACCGCGTGCGGCGGGAGGTGGACGCGTCCGAGCTGGTACGCCTGTTCGCCGAGCGGGTGGACGACTACCGCGCGATCGTGCACGTGGTGGCGGCGGCCGACGTATCGGCCACCGTCGACGCGTGCCTCGGCGAGCGCAAGATGATCGTCCCCGACGGCTTCGACCGGGAGGGCGGCTGGCCCGACCTGCGGACCGCCGACGGCGTGATCACCGGCTGCGCGGTCGCCGTGGCCGAGACCGGCACCATCGTCCTCGACCACGGGCCCGGCCAGGGCACACGGGCGCAGACGCTGGTGCCCGACTACCACCTGTGCGTGGTGCGGGCCGACCAGATCGTCCCCGGCGTGCCCGAGGCGATCGCCAGGCTCGACCCGTCGCGGCCCCTCACCTGGATCAGCGGCCCTTCGGCGACCAGCGACATCGAGCTGAACCGGGTCGAGGGCGTCCACGGCCCTCGTACCCTCGAAGTGGTCATCAGCACCTGAGGCCCTCGGCCAAGGGCCGCCGCTCCTGGCCGGTGGCGATGGGCCGTCACGGCGTCCTGGCCTGTGGCGAGGCGTCGTGGCGGCGTCCTGGCCTGTGGCGAGGCGTCGTGGCGGCGTTTCGGTCAGTAGCGCAGGACCGCGGCGACGTCCTTGACGTCGTCGGTGAACCACACCTCGGCGTCCGTCATCGCGGCCGCCCTGACCAGCGCGGAGTCGGCGCGCTCGCGCACCGGCTCGGCCACCCCCCAGTGGCGCAGCTCGTGGGGATCGGTGCCCACCTGCGTGCCGCCCTCGCCGACCCAGACGGGCGCGGACAGCTCGCCGGGCATCAGCACGGCGTGCACGCGGCCCTCGCGCAGCGCCTGCGAGACGCGCGCGGGCCCGGTGGGCGCGGCCGACTCCTGGTGGCGTTCGAGCAGCTCGGCGCAGCGGCGGGCGAGCCACTCGTCGAGCGCGCGCTCCACGTCCTGCTCGAACTGCCCGTGGTCGTCGCGGCTCCCGTGCTCGACGATCGTGACGCGGTCGGCCGACTGGGTGCCGAGGTGGCGCAGCAGGTACGAGCGCGACTTCGGCTGCCCGGCCACCAGGACCAGCTCCGCGCCGATCCGGCGTACCTGCTCATCGACCTCGTGCGCGACCGCGACCGCGTTCTTCTCCCAGGTGTCCTCGACGGCCTGCTCGTAGCGGCGCTGCGACCAGCCGCCCTGCGACGTCTTCTGCAAAGGCCAGGACTCGGCCTCCACCGTCGTCCTGCGCGGCGCGCCGCCGCCGTACACGGTCACCTCGGCCCCCGCGTGGTCCACGATGACCCGGATGTGCGGCACGTTCTCGCCGCGCCGCATCAGCATCGGCGTGACGTGCGGCAGCGGCGAGCAGGTGGCCAGCTCGTCGGGCGGCTGCGCCAGCGACTCCGCCAGCACCACCGTGCCGTCCGTCGCGAACAGCGCCCGCCCGGCGGCGGCCTGCAGCGCCTCCTCTTCGAGTGCGTCGATGGTGGCGTCGTCCACCTGGTGGTCGAGCCGGTCGCGGACGCTGCGCCAGTGGGCCTTGCGCTCCGCGACGGTGAGCGCTCCCATGTAGACCGACGCGTACGGTCCGCGCCGGTCGTACAGGGGGCGGATGAAGTCGAGCCGCACGGTTCAGAACCTCCGCTGCTCCACGCCGAGACCGAGGGCCTTGGCGACGTCGGACATGTTCGTGTAGTCGCGATCGGGCAGCGACTCCACCATGTCGATCACGGGATCGGGAGCGCCTTCACGGCGGGCCCTGGCCAGCAGCTCCTCCTTCGAGGCCGGCCAATGGGTGTCGCTCAGCCACTTCGCCAGGTTGCTGCGGACGTCCACGTCACGCTGCGTCATGCCCTCCGAGACGCCGGGCGCGTGACCGGGCGGGTACGACGACGACTCCTCTCCGGCGGACGGCATGGCCTCGGGCTCCTTCCACTCCTCGGCGTGCGTCGTGCCGCCGCCGCGCATCATGCCCTCGGTCTCGTGCTTCTGCTCCTCGTCCAGGCGGGGTCCGTGCTTGTCGCTCCCACGTTCCATGCTTCTCTCACTCCTCTCTGATGCGCCCCTACCCCCGCTTTCGTGGGCAAACATCGCGGCTGTGTACCCTGCCCAGCGTGTTCGACCCCGATGTGCGCATCGCCACGGCCCGGCTGACGCTGCGGGCGTTCGGCCCAGAGGACGCGCCCAGGATCCGCTCGATCGTCAAGTCCGGCGTACGGTTCCTGCCGCCCGGCGCGCCCGCCAAGGCCAGCGGCGTCGAGCAGTGGCTGCGGCAGGGCGTGCACGAGCTGCGCCGCAGCGGCCAGGGCATCCACCTCGCGATGGCCGACGGCGAGGGCCTCATCGTGGGCGCGATCAGCCTGTTCAAGACCTCATGGAGTACGGGGACGACCGAGGTCGGCTACGGCGTGCACCCCCTCTACCGGGGCCGCGGCTTCGCCACCGAGGCGGTGCGCGGGCTGGCGAAGTGGGCGTTCGGAACCGTCGGGCTGCGCCGCATCGACCTGACCGCGAACCTGGACAACCACGCCTCGCTCAGCGTCGCCCGCAAAGCGGGCTTCACCTGGGAGGGCGTCATCCGCGAAGCCGTGCTGGACGACGACGGCACGCACGACCTCGTCGTCTTCGGCCTGCTGCGCACCGACAGCCCGGCCCCCGGCGCCACGCTGCCGAAGGCGGACCTGCTCACCGAACGGCTCCGGCTGCGCCCTCAGGAGCCGCGCGACGCGCCGTACCTGGCGGCCACCGGCGCCGACCCGCTCACCCAGGAGCACACGGGCGTGCCGCACGGCTACACCGAGGAGCAGGCGCGCGCCTACATCGCCCACACCGAGCGCCAGCGCATCCGCGGCATCGGCGTCGCATGGACCGCCGAGGAGACGGACACCGGCAGGTACGCGGTCAACCTCGACCTGCGCGACCTCGACTGGCACAACAGGACCGCCGAGGTCGGCTACATGACCGCGCCCTGGGCCAGGGGCAACGGCTACGCGGCGGAAGCCGTGCTGGCCGTCGCCCGCTGGCTGTTCGAGCGGCACGGCTTCGCCCGGCTCCAGCTGCGCGCCGCCACCGCCAACACCGCCTCTCAGCGGGTCGCCGAGAAGGCCGGCTTCGTCCGCGAGGGCGTCGCGCGCTCGTCGCTGGCGGGGGAGGACCTGGTCGTCTACAGCCTCATCCCGTCTGATCTGGCCTGAGGGCACGGCGGACTGACCCCGTCACCCTTTGTGAAACCCCTCCGCAGCCGTCACCCTTGAGGTGAGGACGGTGAGGCGCATGATCACGGTGGTCGGCTGGGACGGTTCCGGGCTGTCGGCCAGGGCGGTGACCAGGCTGCACGAGGCGGGGCTCGTCGTGGGCCCCGACGCGATCATCGGGCAGCTCAAGCTGAACGCGGCGACCGCGCGGGACACGTCGCTGCTGGAGACCATCGACGACCATCTCGAACACGGTGAGGGCCCCGCGGTCGTGCTCGCCCAGGGCGACCCCGGCTTCTTCGGCGTCGTCCGCGAGCTGCGGGCACACGGGCTTGAACCGGACGTCCTGCCCGCCACGTCGCTCGTCGGCACGGCCTTCGCCCGCGCCGGGCTGCACTGGGACGACGCCCTGGTCGTGGCGCCGTCCGGGCCCGCGCAGCTGGCCAGGGTGGTCAACGCCTGCCGCGCCCACCCCAAGGTCGCGCTGCTCGTCGCGCCCGGCGTCGGCCCCGCCGAGATCGCCAGGGAGCTGGCGCCCACCACACCGCGCGCGCTCATCGTCTGCGAGGACCTCGGCGGCCCCGACGAGCGCGTCACCCACAGCCGCATGGGCGAGGCCACCACCCGGCCGTGGAAGGACCCCGACGTGGTGCTCGTCGTCGATCCGCTGCACCGGCCGGGCGGGCGGGGCTGGGTGGCGGGCGCGCAGCCGGGGCCGGAGGAGTGGGCGCTGGCGTTCGGCGACGACGGGATCCCGCCCGAGGTGCGGGCGTACGTGCTGGCCAAGCTGGGGCCGCGGCTCGGCGACCTGGTCTGGGACGTCGGCGCCGGCGTCGGCCAGATCGCCGTCGAATGCGCCAGGCTCGGCGCGGCCGTCGTGGCCGTCGAACGCGACGAGGCCCGCTGCGCCGCGCTGCGCGCCAACGTACTCGAACATGGGGTGAAAGTGGCGCTGGCCAGGGGACAGGCGCCGCCCGCGCTGGAGCCGCTGCCCGACCCCGACGCCGTCTACGTGGGCGGCGGCGGGCTCGACGTGATCGACGCCTGCGCCGCGCGGCGGCCGCGCGCGCTGGTCTGCGCGCTGCGCAAGGTCGAGCAGGTGCCCGCCGTGCTCGACCGGCTGCGCGAGCAGGGCTACCGCGGCGAGGGCACGCAGATCCTGGCCTCCAGGCTGAGCGTCGACCCCGGCGGCGCACACCGCCTGACCGCCGCCGACCCCGTCTTCGTGGTGCACGCCAGGCCCGCGCACACAGGGTGACCTGTTCCCTACCGGCGCGCATCGGTTATCCTCGCGTGACTTTGTCTACCGCACCGGAGATTCCCTCAATGAAGCCGCCGCTCCTGCTGATCGGGCAGGGCTCACAGGACGACGCCTACGCCGCCGAGTTCGGCAGGTTCGTACACCGCCTGCGCTGCCGCCTCGACCAGACGGGCGCCGACGTCTCGGGCGGCTACCTCGAGCGGGCCACGCCCCGGCTGAGCGACTCGGTCGCCTCCCTCGTCGCGCGGGGGCACCACCGGCTGGTCGCGCTGCCGCTGAGCCTCAGCAGGGTGGGCGAGGAGTTCCCGGCCGCGATGGCGCTGGAGCAGCAGCGCCACCCCACGCTCATGTACGACTACGGCCGCCCGCTCGGTCCCGACCCGCGCGTGCTCGCGCTGCTGGCCGAACGGCTCAACGAGGCCGCCACCGAGATCTCCCGTCCGCGCTCGCTGGAACTCGCCGGTGCCAGGCCCCGGCTGCGCGCGGTCGACGCCTGGCCGTCCGAAGACCTCCACGCCCACGTCGAGCCGGGCGAGACCGCCGTCGTCCTGGTCGGCGAGGGCTCCACCGACGCCACCGCCAACGCGGAGATCCACCGCGTCTCCCGGCTGTTCTGGGAGACCCACGCCTACGACTTCATGACCGTCGAGACCGCGTTCGTCTCCGTCACGCCGCCCGGCGTGCCCGGCGGGCTCGAACGCTGCCGCAGGCTCGGCGCCAAACGCGTCATCGTGGTGCCGTATCTGCTGTTCGCGGGCGGGCTGCTGGAGCGCGTGTGGGCGCAGGCGCTGGCGTACGGCGCCGGGCACCCCGATCTCGACATCCGCTGCGCCGAGGTGATCGGCGACTGCGAGATCCTCGCCGACGTCGTCATCGACCGCTACGAAGAAGCGCTCCAACTCGTCCCGTAAGTGGAGGTTTTCGTGCTCGCCGAGACGCTCGCCGCGATCCGCCCCGCCGACCCGCGGGCGCTCGCCGACGCCCGCGCCCACCAGGACCGCCTCACCAAGCCCCGCGGCTCGCTCGGCGCGCTGGAAGAGGTCTCGATCCGCCTCGCGGGCGCGGCCGGCGTCAGCCCGCCGCCCATGCCCGAGCCGGCCGCCCTGGCCATCTTCGCCGCCGACCACGGCGTGCACGCGCGCGGCGTCAGCCCGTGGCCGCAGGAGGTGACCGTGCAGATGGTCGCCAACTTCCTCGCCGGCGGCGCGGTCGCCAACGCCTTCGCGGCGCAGGCGGGCGCGTCCGTGACCGTGGTGGACGTCGGCGTCGCCGCCGACCTGCCCGACGCGCCGGGGCTCATCAAGCGCAAGATCGCGTACGGCACCGCCGACCTGTCCGCGGGCCCTGCCATGACCGTCGACCAGGCCGTCAGAGGCCTGGAGGCGGGCATCCAGGTCGCCAGGGACCTCGTGGACTCCGGCGCGCGCTGCCTCATCACCGGCGACATGGGCATCGCCAACACCACCGCCTCCGCCGCCCTCGTCTCCGCCTTCACCGGCAGGGACCCGGCCGAGGTGACCGGGCGGGGCACCGGCATCGACGACGAGACGTACGAGCTGAAGGTCGGCATCGTCCGCCAGGCCATGCGCTCCCACGCCCTGGCCGACGTCGCCTCCTCGCCCAGCGAGGCGCTGCGCGCGCTCGCGGCCGTCGGCGGGTTCGAGCACGCGGCCATCGCGGGGTTCGTCCTCGCCGGGGCCGCCGCCCGCGTGCCGGTGATACTCGACGGCGTCATCTCCGGGGCCGCCGCGCTGGTCGCCGCGGCGCTCGACCCCGCCGTCACCGACCACTGCGTGGCCGGCCACCGCTCCGCCGAGCCCGGCCACGGCGCCGCGCTCGACCACCTCGGGCTGCGCCCGATCATGGACCTGGAGCTGCGGCTCGGCGAGGGCACGGGCGGCCTGCTGGCGCATCCGACGGTGTGCGCGGCGGTGCGGGTGCTGCACGAGGTGGCCACGTTCGACTCGGCCGGGGTGACCGAGAAGCCCGTGTGACATGCCGTACGGCGACCAGGGCTCGCCGCTCTTCAGCGCGCCCGCAGGCGTGCGTCCCAGGGCGGTGGCCTGTGGGATCGGGTTATCCTTGGTGCCTGACAGCGATGGCCGGACGCCGTGGTGACGATGAGGGCGGGCCTCGCGCGGTCGCTTTCCACGCTCGTTGACGTGTGCGCAGCAAATGACACAGGCGAAGCCGGTAGGTTTACCTCTAAACACAACCTTCGCGAACGGGAGATTCCCCCCATGGGTCCCTACCTCCTCGGCCTGCGGCTTTCCGGCCGCCGGGTGCTCGTCGTGGGCGGCGGCCGCGTCGCCCAGCGCCGGGTGCCCGCGCTGCTAGAGGCCGGTGCGGAGGTCACGGTCGTCTCGCCGTCCGTCACGCCGGCGCTCGACGACCTGATCGCCGCGGGAAGGGTCACGTGGCACGCCCGGCCCTACGAGGTCGGCGACTGCGACGGGGCCTGGCTCGTACAGGCGTGCTCCGACGACAGGTCGGTCAACACGGCGGTCGCCGCCGAGGCGGAGGCCAAGCGCGTGTGGTGCGTGCGCGCCGACGACAAAGACGCCTCCGCCGCCTGGACCCCTGCCACCGGGCGGGTCGACGAGATCGGCGTGGCCGTCACCGCCGGCGGCGACCCGCGCAGGGCCGCCGGCATCCGCGACGCCATCGTCGGCGCGCTGCGCGACGGCACCGTCGACGCCCGGCGCAACCGCACCAAACCCGTCGGCGTCGCCCTCGTCGGCGGCGGCCCCGGCGACCCCGGCCTCATCACCGTGCGCGGGCGCCAGCTGCTCGCCCAGGCCGACGTCGTGGTCGCCGACCGCCTCGCGCCGCGCGCGCTGCTCGACGAGCTGGCCCCCGACGTCGAGCTCATCGACGCCGCCAAGGTCCCCTACGGCCGTTCGCTGCCCCAGGAGACCATCAACGAGCTGCTCATCGACCGGGCCAGGCAGGGCAAGTTCGTGGTCAGGCTCAAGGGCGGCGACTCGTTCGTGTTCGGGCGGGGCGGCGAAGAGCTCATCGCCTGCGCCGAGGCCGGCATCCCGGTGCTCATCGTGCCCGGCCTCACCAGCGCCGTCGCCGTGCCGGCCGCGGCCGGCGTGCCCGTCACCCACCGCGGGGTGAGCCAGGAGTTCCACGTGATCTCCGTGCACGTGGCGCCCGACGACCCCGCCTCCACCGTCGACTGGCCCGCCCTGGCGCGTTCCCACGGCACTCTGGTGCTGTTGATGGCCGTCGAACGCCTGCCAAAAGTCGCAGAAGCGCTCATCCGTGACGGACGTTCTCCAGAGACTCCCGTAATGGTGGTGCAGGACGGTACCCTTCCGACCCAGCGGGCGGTCACCGCTTCGCTTTCCACCGTGGCCGACCGCGTGTCCGCGGCTGGGATCCGGCCGCCGGCGATCGTCATCGTCGGTGACGTCGTGAGGGTCGGCCAGGAGGTCGAGATGGTTCGAGCGGAGCGCTTGCCGTGAACACGGCCATGGATGACGGGCGGCCGGAGCCGCCCGGGGAGCAGACGATGAGCTTCCGCCCGGTAACCGACGACGCCCTCCCGGAGACCTCCGGAGAGGGCACGGCGGACCCCGCCCCCGCGGACGACCACCCGCGCCGCGCCAAGAAGACCAAGCCCCGCAACACCCTGCAGGAGGCCCAGAGCGACGATGTGGCCGAGCCCGCCGCTCCCGCCGAGCCCGAGGCGGTCGACACTGGCGAGGCCGACGCCTCATCCGGCACCACAGACGCCGAAACGCCTGACGAGGCCGACGCGCCCGAACCCAGCGAGCCCGAAGCGGCCGCCGGCGGCGACGTCGAGACAGCCGAAGCCGGAGAGACCGGCCCGACCGGAGTCGCCGAGTCCGAGCCGCCCGAGACTGCGGAAACGGCCGCCCCCGGCGACGCTGAAACTGCTGCCCAGGGCCAGGCCGAGGCGAGTGTCGTCAGCGCAGCCTCCGGTGAGCGGGCGGATGCCGTTGCGTCGCATTCTGGTGAGCGGGCGGATGCCGATGCCTCTGCGTCCGAGGAGCAGGGCGGGCGTCGGCCTTCGCTCTTCGAGAAGCCTTCGTCCCCCAGACCTTCCCTGTTCGAGAAGCCGGCCGTGTTGCGGAGCCCTCCTGCCACCGACGGCCCCTCCGGTGAGTTTCCGGCGCCTGGCCGGGCGTCACCCGCAGAAGGCTCGGCGGCCGATGACGGGACCTCGTGGGCGTTCCGTCCGGCGCGCAAGGTCGAGCAGCAGCCCGAGCAGCCTTCGGGGCGCACGTCGATGTTCGAGAAGCCGGCCGTCCTCCGAGAGCCCGCGCCCGGTGAAAGGCCGTCCTTCGCCTCCACCGACGGGCCTTCGTACCCGTCCACGGACGCGCCGTCCTATCCGTCCAGCGATGGGCCGTCCCGTCGGTCCACGGACGAACCGTCTCTCCCGTCGCTCGACTGGCCATCGTTCCCGTCCATCGACGTGCCGGCCACGTCCTCTGAGCCTTCCTCGGGCCGTCCCTCGCTCTTCGAGAAGCCGGCCGTGCTGCGGCAGCCACCCGTGGGCAAGCAGCCGTCCCCGTCGGCCGGCGTTGGTGACGTACAGGCTGTTCAGCAGCCCGATGAGCCGGTGAGTGCGGACGAAGCCGGAAAGCCGGAAACCTCCGAGTCCGCCGCGTCCGAGCCGCAGTCCCAGAGCGAGCAGACCTCCGACGAGCAGCCGAAGGACGGCGAGCAGGCCGCCTCCGGCGAGCCCTCGGACGACGGCGAGACCGCCCACGACGGCGGGACCGCCCACGACGGCGAGCAGGCTGAGGCCGAGGACGCCCAGGCCCAGGACGCCCAGGCCCAGGACGCCCAGGAGGATGGGGGCGAGGCCGGGTGGCCGGAGGTGTCGCCGCCCGGGCCCGGTGAGCGGGTGGAGGAGTTGCCGCCCGAGACGGTCGAGGCGCTCACGACGGCCCTGAACGCCCTCCGCGAGAGCATCGCCGACGTACGCTTCTGCGACGACCTGCCAGGGTCGGCCGAGGCGCGGCAGGCGCAGGCGGCCCTGCTGGCCCAGCTGGAGAACTACGTCGTCCCGAGGATCAGGACGAGCACGGCCCCGGCCCTGATCGTGGTGGCCGGTTCGACGGGCGCGGGCAAGTCCACGCTGGTCAACAGCCTGGCCGAGAAGAACGTCTCACGCACGGGCATACGCCGCCCGACCACCGGCACACCCGTGCTGGTCTGCCACCCGGAGGACCACAAGTGGTTCGCGGAGGGCGAGCTGCTGGGCGGCCTTGAACGGCTCGACAAGCCGAGCCCCGAGGCGGGCCTGGACAGCGTGGTCATCGCCCCGACGGAGAAGCTGCCGCAGGGCGTGGCGCTGCTCGACACCCCCGACATCGACTCGGTGGTCGAGGAGCACCACGAGATCGCCCGCC
Source organism: Nonomuraea sp. NPDC004580 (assembly GCF_040609855.1). Lineage (NCBI taxonomy): Bacteria > Bacillati > Actinomycetota > Actinomycetes > Streptosporangiales > Streptosporangiaceae > Nonomuraea > Nonomuraea sp. NPDC004580. The sequence continues at coordinate 50,637 of NZ_JBEXLH010000021.1, forward strand.
GCATGCTCGACACCGCCGACCTGTGGATCTTCGTGACGACGGCCGCCCGCTACGCCGACGCGCCGGCCTGGAACGTGCTGCGCCTGGCCAAGGAGCGCGGCGCCCGGCTGGCGATCGTCCTGTCCCGGGTGCCCGACAAGTCCGCCGACGTGGTGCTCAAGCATTTCGTCCGCATGCTGACCGAGTACGGTCTGGGCGACATCGAACGGTTCGTCATCCACGAGTCGAAGGTCTCCGACGGCAGGCTGCCCGACAGCGAGGTCACGGAGCTGCGGCTGTGGCTGGCGGAGCTGTCGGTCGACGAGGCCAGGCGGGCGGCGGCCGTACGCGAGACCCTGAACGGCGTGCTCAACAGCTTCCGCACCCGCGTGCCCGCGCTGGCCAAGCACCTGGAGGCGGGGGCCGCGATCAGGGCGGAGCTGCGCGGCGATGTCGAGGCGGCGTTCCTGAGCGCGTTGAGCGACATCGACAAGGCGTCCAAGAACGGCTCGCTGCTGCACGGCGAGGTGCTGGCCCGCTGGCAGGACTTCGCCGGCTCCGGCGACCTGATGCGCGCGCTGCACCTGCGCAGGCGCGGCAGGGCGGCCAGGCAGGCGCCCGAGCGGGTGCTGGCGTTCAAGGCGGCGATCAGGTCGGGGCTCGAGTCGGTGATCGTCGCCGCGGCCAACCGCGCCTCGAAGGAGGTGGCGGCACGCTGGCGGCACCGCTCGGAGCTGGGGGCCAAGCTCGGGGAGGACCTCGACAAGCCGTCGGACGACCTCGTACGCCACACCGGCCGGGCGATCGCGTCCTGGCAGGACCACCTGGGCGAGCTCGTACGCACGGAGGGTGTGGCCAAGCGCTCGGTGTCGAAGATCGTCTCGTTCGACCCCGAGTCGCTCGCCCTGATCTTCATGGTGGCCATGTTCAGCGGGGGCAACGGCGAGGGTGTGCCGCACCGGCTGGTCAACGCCCTGCTCGGCGCCGAGTCTCTGCGCGGCATCGGCACCAAGGCATTCAGTGATCTCCGGGCCAGGATCGGCATGCTCTTCGACGAGGAAGCCATGCGTTACGTGAAGGCGCTCGACTCCGCCGGCATTCCGGACGACTCCGTCGCAACCCGCCTCTACCAGGCTACGTACAACCTCGAGGTCGCTCGATGACCACCACGACCACCAGGCCGGGGCTGGCCCCGAGACTGTCCGCGCTCGCCACAGTGGTGGAGCTGGGCCAGGGACGGCTCGACCAGAAGCTGCTCGACGAGGCCGGTGCGCTGCTGCTGCGCGCCGGCGACCGGCTCAAGCTGTCGTCCGAGCACACCGTCGTCGCCCTCGCGGGCGGCACGGGCAGCGGCAAGTCGTCGCTGTTCAACGCCATCTCGGGGCTGGAGCTGTCGCCCACCGGCGTACGCCGGCCCACCACCGCCCGCACCCACGCCTGCGTGTGGGGGCTCGACGGTTCGGGGCCGCTGCTCGACTGGCTGCAGATCCAGTGGCGCCACCGCTTCTCCCGGGCGAGCGCGCTCGACAAGGGCGACAGCCAGCTGCACGGGCTGATCCTGCTCGACCTGCCCGACCACGACTCGATCAGGGCGCTCACCGACACCGAGGCCGACCGGCTGATCGGGCTGGCCGACCTGGTGGTGTGGGTGCTCGACCCGCAGAAGTACGCCGACGCGTCCACGCACCGGCGCTACGTCACCGAGCTGGCCGGGCACGACGCGGTCACCGTGTTCGCGCTCAACCAGGCCGACCGGCTGACCACGGAAGAGCTGGCCGAGCTGGTCATCGACCTCAACGACCTGCTGCGTAAGGAAGGCGTCGAGCATCCCAGCGTCGTACCGACCTCCGCCGTCACCGGCCGCGGCGTCGAGAGCCTCAAGAGCGTGATCGCCACCGCGGTCGCCCGGCGCAGGGCCGCCATCCAGAAGCTCGAAGCCGACCTGCGGCGGCTGGAGCAGAAGCTCAGCCAGGCCCTGCCGATGGGCGAGGCCCTGTCGGTGCCGTCCGCGGTCGACGAGGCCCGCCGCATGGGGCTCACCGACGCGCTGTGCGACGCGGTGGGCGTGCCGGCCGTGGGTGAGGCCATGGAGAACATGTACGCCGAACGGTCGAACCGGTACGTCGGGTGGCCGTACCCGCGGTGGGCGGGGAAGTTCCGTGCCGATCCGCTGAAGAGCCTCAAGCTCGACGACGTGGCGGAGGAGATCCGCGGCATCAGCACCACGTCGGTCACCGCGCAGTCGGCCGAGGTGGCGAACGCGGTGCAGGCGCTGGCCGACGGGCTGTCCGGCGGCATGCATCCGGTGTGGCGCACGGCCGTGTACAAGGCGGCTCGTGGCCGGTCCAGGGGGCTGCCGCAGGCGCTCACCGAGGATCTCGCCGAGGTGGCGCCGCAGCTCGATCGCGTACCGGCGTGGTGGTGGGTGCTCAAGGTCTGGCAGTACCTGCTGGTGCTGGCGTTCGTGGCCGGGCTCGCCTGGCTCGCCGTCGGGCTGCTCATGCCCGGTCAGCTGCCGGATGCCCTGGAGCTCCTGGGTGACAGTGCGACGTTGCCGTGGGTGGGGCTGATGACGGCGTCCGTCCTGGGGTTGGGGGCTTTGTCCGGCATCGCCTCCCGGAACTTCGTCGAGCTGGGCGCTTCGCGGGAGCGGGAGCGTCTCGAACGGGAGATGCGCCGGCGGGTCGCGGCCGTGTCGGCGACCATGGTCGTAGAGCCGGTGGAGGAAGAGCTGAAACGGCACCACGCCTTTTACACGGCCATGCGGGACTTGTCCGTCTGAGGGGTGTCGGGGGCTGCCCGCGTTCGTACGAGCGGGCAGCCTTTTCCATGCGACAGCTCTTACATCATCACCACCGCTGCACCACGGCTGCTTTGCGTGTGGAGGCACCACCATCGTTGCTCTGCGTGTGGAGGCACCACCATCGCTGCTCAGCCTCAGAGACCCCGCCACCATTGACCGGCGCCTGCGGTGTCGCCATCGCGAACGGGCCCCCTTATCCACAGGCGGCGCCCGTTTCGGCTTCTCCTCCACAGAACCTCGTTCGGGCGTCCCTGGCCCCACCCTCCCGCGGCACCGTATTGCCCAGGTCGCGGGCAGCGGGCCCGCCGCATGGGAGGCATGGGATGAACGACATCTACATCACGCTCACCGGTAACGTCGCAGCCGAGCCCAGGCAGTACAGCTTCGACGAGGGCACCAAGGTCACCTCACTGAAGGTCCTCACCTCACACCGCTACTTCGACAGGAAGACCGGCCAGTGGACGGACGGCGAGAAGGTCTGCTTCACGGTCCGCTGCTGGCGTGCGCTCGGGGAGAACGTCGCGGCGTCCATACGCGCGGGGCAGCCGGTGGTGGTGTCGGGCAAGCTCCGCATCCGTGAGTTCGGCACCGAGGGCGACCGCCGCTTCATGCCCGAGATCGAGGCCAGCGCCGTGGGCCACGACCTGCGGTGGGGCACGGGAGTGTTCACCAAGCCCGAGCGCAGCGGCACCGGCTCGATGAGCAAGGAGATGCGCGACAAGCTCGACGAGGAGACCCGCGACTGGGCCATGGGCACCCGCCCCGGCCGCACCCCCATGCCCGACTTCACCGCCGCGAACTCGGAGCAGTCGCAGCCACCGGCTCAGGACACCCGGTCGGGCAACGCCCTCGTCCGCACCCTGGGCCCGAACGACGACACAGTCCGCATCCTGACCGCCACCACCACCGCAAACGACCCCGAGGCGACGGCAGCGACGGAGGAACAGGACCACCCGGCAGCAGAAGAACGCGCCGCCGCCTGACAGGCAACCTTGCCCCGTGCCGCATAGGCCAGCGCCGCATCGGCCTTGACCGCCGTGCGGCACGGGACATCGCCGCACGTACCGGCATCCGCGCTCACCCTCCACGCCCACCGGGCGGCGGGCGCGCTTACTCTGCACGCCCACCGGGCGGCGGGCGCGCTCACCGCTCAGCGTCCCTGGCCGCAGCCGACATCGTCTGAGGTCGCCACCAGCCCCACTGCCGCCGAGGTGGCGCGCACGCGCCACGCGCAAGCAGGAAAGGGGAACGGGCGAGAGGCCGGGGGAGAGGGCGGACGGGCGCAAGGGGAGTCGGACGGGGAGGGAGGAAGGGAGGGGTGGGGAGCCGGGTGCGTGCCGTTGGGGCGGTGTGACCGGGCTGGTAGTGAGGCGGGAGGGGGAGGGGGGCACCGGCCGGAATTTCGCGAACGCCCCCGAGGGACGGCCGATGGTGTGTTGCCCGCCTCAGTGGGCTAGAGCACCTGTCATGTCCAGGTCACGCCCCGCACCATGGTTGCTCCTTTCCAGCGCGGATGTCCGTCATGGCCCGCTCACGAATTGAGCAGGTGTGGTCATTGCCAAACGTATCGGTTCCCATCGCACATCGCACACTCCGCAATTATTGTGTTACACATCGTTAGTCTGAGAGGAGACGAGATGGCGGTGACCAGTCACGCCTCGATCAAGCCTCGCGACGGAGTGTCAACATTGACCGACCGCTGGCCATTGCTCGGGCAACGTCGCCCGCTGGTCGGCTACTTGTGCGCGATCGTCGCTCTTGATCTCGTCGCGATCGTCATGCTCTCGGCGTTCTCCGTCTTCCAGTGGCGGGACGCGCTGACGTTCGCCGCTCTCATGGCGTGCGGCGCCGTCTGCATCGAAGCGACCAGGCGGCTCGGCATGCCCGCCGGAGTGTCGCGCGACCTGCTGTCGGCGTGGTGGCTGCCGGTGGCGCTGCTCCTTCCGCCGGTGTACGCGCTCTTCGCCCCCATCGTGCTGCAGATCCTGCTCCAGGTGCGGGTACGCGCCACCGTCCTTTACCGCCGGGTGTTCAGTTCGGCCGCCATCGGAATCGCCGGGTGCACGGCGTCCCTGGGGTTCCACTGGTTCGTTCCCGACTCGTCGGTGCTGGCCCAGGGGAGTGGGGCGCCGATCATGTTCGCGGTGGCCGCCGCCGTGCTCTTCGCGGTGCTCAACATCGCGCTCATCGCCATCGCCGCCCACACCGCCGACCCCGACATGACCTGGCGCGAGGTGCTGTGGGACCGGGAGAGCGTGCTGCTGGACATCGTCGAGCTGTGCCTGGGCGTCACGGTCTCGATCGCGTGCGGGCTCAACATGGCTCTGCTGCTGCTCGCGCTTCCGCCCGTGGTGCTGTTGCAGCGCAGCCTCCTGCACGCGCAGCTCCAGGCCGCCGCCCGTACGGACGCCAAGACCGGGCTGCTCAACGCGGCCGCCTGGCAGCGCGAGGCCGACACCGAGATCGTACGAGCGCGGCGCACCGGCGAGTCCCTGGCGCTCCTCATCATCGACATCGATCACTTCAAGCGCGTCAACGACGCGCACGGCCACCTCGTCGGCGATGAGGTGCTGGTCGGGGTGGCGTCCATGCTGCGCAGCCAGTTGCGCGACTACGACGTGGTGGGCCGGTTCGGCGGCGAGGAGTTCGTGGTGCTGCTGCCCGGCGCCGACATCGGGGAGGCCCGCCGCGTCGCCGAACGTTTGCGCGTGCACATCAGCCACATGGCCGTCCCCGTCGAGGACACCCTGGTCAAGGTCACGGTCTCGACGGGTGTGGCGTTGATGAGCGTGCACGGTGACGATCTGATCGACCTGCTGACGGCCGCCGACCTGGCGCTCTACCGGGCCAAGGAGCTGGGCCGCGACCGCGTCTGCATCCCCGCCGTCCCGTCCCCGCCACCCCACCCCCTCCCTACGGACACCACCCCACTCCCCGACCCCACTCCCGCGCCGAACCAGGACCCCGACCCCGACCCCACCCCCTGACCAGGCCACCCGGCCTTTCCCTGGCCCCACATCCGCACGCCCGTTCCCGTCCGTCCGGCATCCGCATGCCCGTTCCTCTTTGTGCGGCATCCGCACGTCGTTTCCCCTTGCATGTCGGGGGTGGTAGCCCGGGGCTTGGGGTGGTGGTCGATCGGGTTGGAGAGTGGGAGCGGCGGAAGCCCGGGTTGGGAGCCCCTAAGCTAGATGGCATGCCGGAGTACATCTACACGCTGCAGCGCGTGCGCAAGGCGCACGGCGACAAGGTTGTCCTTGACGACGTCACGCTGTCGTTCCTGCCCGGAGCCAAGATCGGTGTCCTGGGGCCGAACGGCACCGGAAAGTCGACGCTGCTCCGGATGATGGCCGGCCTGGAGCAGCCGTCCAACGGTGAGGCCAAGCTGATGCCGGGCTTCACGGTCGGCATGCTCCAGCAGGAGCCGCCGCTCAATGAGGAGAAGACCGTCCTCGGCAACGTGCAGGAGGGTGTCGCCGAGACGATGGCGATGCTCCAGCGCTACAACGAGATCGCCGAGCAGATGGCCACCGACTACAGCGACGAGCTGCTGGAGGAGATGGGCAAGCTCCAGGAGCAGCTCGAGCACCGCAACGCGTGGGACCTCGACAGCCAGCTCGAGCAGGCGATGGACGCGCTGCGCTGCCCGCCGCCCGACGCCGACGTCTCGAAGCTCTCCGGTGGTGAGCGCCGCCGGGTGGCGCTGTGCAAGCTGCTGCTCGAGGCGCCCGACCTGCTGCTGCTCGACGAGCCCACCAACCACCTCGACGCCGAGAGCGTGCAGTGGCTGGAGTCGCACCTGGAGAAGTACGCGGGCACCGTGCTGGCCGTCACCCACGACCGCTACTTCCTCGACAACGTCGCCACCTGGATCCTCGAGCTCGACCGGGGCCGGTGCTACCCCTACGAGGGCAACTACTCCACCTACCTCGACATGAAGGCTCAGCGGCTCAAGGTCGAGGGCCAGAAGGACGCCAAGCGCAAGAAGCGCCTGGAGGATGAGCTGGAGTGGGTCCGATCCAACCCGAAGGCCCGCCAGACCAAGAGCAAGGCCCGTCTCCAGCGCTACGAGGAGATGGCCGCCGAGGCCGACAAGTACCGCAAGCTCGACTTCGAAGAGATCCAGATCCCGCCGGGGCCGCGTCTGGGCACCACGGTGATCAAGGCGGAAAAGCTCACCAAGGGTTTCGGCGAGCGGCTGCTCATGGAGGGGCTGACGTTCGACCTGCCGCGTAACGGCATCGTGGGCGTCATCGGTCCCAACGGTGTCGGTAAGACGACGCTGTTCCGCATGATCACCGGTGGCGAGACGCCCGACGAGGGTTCGATCATCATCGGCGACACGGTCAAGATCTCGTACGCCGACCAGAGCCGGGGCGGCATCGACCCGAGCAAGAACGTCTGGGAGGTCGTCTCCGACGGGCTCGACCACATCAAGGTCGGCAACGTGGAGATGCCGTCGCGGGCCTACATCGCGGCGTTCGGGTTCAAGGGCCCTGACCAGCAGAAGAAGGCCGGCGTGCTGTCGGGTGGCGAGCGTAACCGGCTCAACCTGGCGCTCACCCTCAAGCAGGGCGGCAACGTGCTGCTGCTCGACGAGCCCACCAACGACCTCGACACCGAGACCCTGTCGTCGCTGGAGAACGCGCTGCTCGACTTCCCGGGCTGTGCCGTGATCACCTCCCACGACCGGTGGTTCCTCGACCGCATCGCGACCCACATCCTGGCTTGGGAGGAAGGGTCGAACTGGTTCTGGTTCGAGGGCAACTACGCCGACTACGAGAAGAACAAGATCGAGCGGCTGGGCGCCGACGCGGCCCGCCCGCACCGGGTGACCTACCGCAAGCTCCACCGCGACTGATTCACGCAGCCACGGGTTTCGCGAGGCAAGCACTCACACACACGCCGCCACCACCGTCAGGCGCTTCTCGGCAGTACGCCTGATGGCGGTGGTTTCGGCGTTTAGGGCGTCGGTGGTGCAGGTGGGGCTGGGCGGGGCGGCACCCTGACTTCTTGAACGATGCGGTGCGTTTTCCTGGTTCCGGTACGACGGGCATGAGCTTCACGGTGACAGTGGCTTGGCGTAGCAGCGGCTGAGCGGGTCGTGCTGGTAGGGCGGATAGGCCGGAATGGGCGAGTAGCCGGCGCGCGTGTACAAGGCGATGGCTTCAGGCTGGTGGATGCCGGTCTCCAGGCGGATCCGGCGGTGGCCGAGGGCGGTGGCGAGGTCTTCGGCTTCGGCCAGCAGTCGCCTGGCGACGCCGCGGCCGCGTGCCTGCGGAGTCACATACATGCGCTTGAGTTCGGCGCCGCCGGGAGCGGGCTGGATGGCGCAGCAGCCGACTGGGTGGCCGTCGTGCTCAGCGAGCAGGAAGCGAGCGGCCGGGTCGAGCCGGGCGGCGGTGATGGTGGGGTCGTCAGGGTCGTCGGGGTAGCTGGCGGCGAGGTCGGCATCGAGGGCGCGGGCCAGCCGCTGGATTCTGGGGTCGTGGTCGGCGGTGATGGTGACCGTGAGATCGGCGGTGGTCACGGGGTTGTGGTTCCTTTCGGGGTGGCGAGGATCAGGCTGAGGTGGGTCGTCAGGACGTGGCGCTGGAGTTCGGGTGGATAGGCGCCAGGGTCGGTGACGGCGTTGAGAGCCAGGCCGTCCAGGCAGGCGACCAGGCCGTGGACCCGCTCGTACAAGTCGGAGGGCTCAGGGAAGGGAAGGGCGTCGCGGACGAGTCCGGTGAGGCGGCGTATCCAGGAGGCATGCGCCGCCGCGTGTTGCTCGAGCAGTTCGGGATCGCTGCGGGCCGCAAGCTGGAAGTGGGCCCATACGACGATTTCCAGGCGGCGTTCGTCGTCGAGAGGAAGGGCCTGCTCGCATACCGAACGCAGCCTCTCCTGGGCGGCGCCCCGGGAGGCGAGTACGTCGACACGGTCTGCCATGCGCTGGTGCATGAGAGATCTGGCATGGGCCAGCAGGGCCTTCTTGTCCCGGAAGTAGTAGGTCAGCATGCCTGTGGTGCAGCCTGCGGCGGTGGCGACCGCCCGCAGTGTCAGCCCGTCCATGCCCTGCTCCGCGACGACCCGCCACACGGCCTCGGACATCGCCTGGCGTCGCTCGGTCTGGTCGACCTGTCTGGGCATCGATCCTCCGCGGAGCACAAGACTTTGCGTAACAGTTGTTATGTTACGCGGTGCGACAGTGCGAGGCCGCCTGCGGCGCTGAGTCGCAGGTTCTGTTCGTCGGTTCGACAAGGGCACCGGGTGCCTGCTGTCCGTTGGCAGGCCTGTCGGCAAGCAGGGCCGGGGGCTGCGGGCGCGTCCATGGGCGGCGCCCGAGGCCGGTGCTGGCCCGAGATGGAAGAATCACCAGATGCCTATCGATGCCCATCTGCTTGCCGTGTTCACGGTCACCACTATCGTCGCTTTGATCACTCCAGGACCCGACATGCTGTTCGTGCTCGGATGCGGGGTGCGCGGCGGCGTCCGCGCTGGGCTGCTGGCCACAGCCGGGATCATCACCGGAGACGCGCTGTACATCGTCGCGGCCGCTGCGGGGCTTGCCGTGCTGCTGACGGCGTTCCCCGTCGTTTTCACGGTGCTACGTTTCGCCGGCGCGGCGTATCTGATCTACCTTGGCGTCCAGATGATCCGCAATCGGAAGAAGGCTCCGGCCGATGAGCCGGCCGTCAGCGGGATGTCGGGCCGGCGGGCCTTTCTCAACGGCGTGGTCTCCTCCATGGCCAACCCGCAGACATTCACGTTCATGATCGCCTTTCTTCCGCAGTTCATCGACCCGGCGGCGGGGCCCGTCTGGCTGCAGTTCGCCATCCTCGGAGCCATCCTGATCGCCCTGGAGTTCGTGGCCGACGCGACAGTCGGCGTGCTGGCCGGAAAGATCGGCGGCTGGCTGCACCGCCGTCAGGCAGTGCGCCGCCGGATCGATGCGGCAACCGGGAGCGTATTCATCGGCCTGGGCGTCACTCTCGCGGTCGAACGCTGACCAGGTGAAACGGTCAATGCCGTAGCCAGGGCGTCGATCGCGGATATCACGCCGGTCACAGCCCAGTCGTCCAGGCGTTCGCCCTTGGCGGCTGTGGCCGTAGGGGCGGCTCTTCCATGTCTCGGCCGGGGCTGTGGGGGGTTCGGCGCGGCGCTGGCGCGACGCCGGGAGGTTCGGATGGTCGGTCATCCTGCGGCGGCCCAAGTCATGACTCGCACTGCCGGGTGAGGTTCTGCATCGCCGTTGTCGCGGTCGAACGGGGCGGCGCCGATGTGGCGTTCCCTGCGCGCGCCCTTTCAGCGATTAGTCGCAGGTTATCGCACGTTACCGGACTTGAGATTGTTCCTGGGACTCCAGGACGCCAGGCTTATGGGTGTCCGAAACGCTCGGATAAGCGCTGGATCCACCTGTTCTGTAACAGGACGTGGGCCGCAGAGACGATCATGGAGGAGACAGGTGATGAGCGACAGGAACGAACTGGTGGAACGCTATCTGGCGGCGTGGAACGAGATCCGCCCGGACGCGCGGCAGGCTCTCGTCGCGGATGTGTTCGCCGAGGACGCCACGTACACCGACCCGGTGGTGGCGGTTCGGGGCCGCGACGGCCTGGACGCCACCATCGCGGCGGTGCAGGAGCAGTTCGAGGGTTTGCGGTTCAGCCTGGGCGGGCCCGTCGACGCGCACCACGACCTCGCCCGCTTCACGTGGCATCTCGGTGCCGCGGGGGCCGATCCGCTCGTCATCGGCTTCGACGTCGTCGTGATCGGCGACGACGGCCGCATCAGCCAGGTGCTCGGGTTTCTCGACCGGGTGCCGGCCGGCGCCTGAGCCCACGCGGGCGGGTTCGACCGAGTGCCCTGCCCTGGGCTGCCGGGACGCCGTCCGGCGTCATGTCCGGCCGTACCCGGGGATCAGCTCGCCTGGCGCACCCGTCCCCAGAAGGAGGAATGATGACCGCTTACATGCTCGCGCATCTTCGCAAGTCCGCCGAGGTCCACCCCGAGGTGCTGGAGTACCTGGAGAGGGTCCAGTCGGCGTTGGACCCCTTCTCCGGCCGGTTCCTCGTGCACGGAGGCGCGATGGAGGTCCGGGAGGGACAGTGGCCCGGAGACGTCGTGCTGGTGGAGTTCCCGTCGATGGCACACGCGCGCGACTTCTACGACTCGGCCGCCTACCAGGAGATCAAGCCGCTCCGCACCGCCCATCTCGAAGGTGATCTGATCATCGTGGACGGCGTCGACCCCGACCACGACTCGGCCGAGATGGCCGCCGCACTGCGCTCCGCCTGACGGCGGCAAGGCGATCGGCTACCCGCCATCTACCGGGTGGTCCTCGACGCATCCGGCGACGTGGTGCAGGGACGGCGCTACTACGACCGCTACTCCTGGTTCGCGCCCGTCGCCACCGGCGAGCTGAAGCTGGACAACCTGTTCGGCGGGATCACCGACCGCACGGCCGACGCCGCGCCGGCGGCCGAGGCGCCGGCGGCCCGGCTGCGCCAGGGCCTGCTCGGCCGCGCTGCCGCCTGGGACGCCAGGAACGCCCGCGCCCTGGTCGCCGTCTCGGGCCGGGCGCCCCTGACCGGTCCGGGGCTCGATGGCCGCAAGTTGTACACGACGGCCGCCAAGCTGGCCTACCTCGACAGGCTGCTGGGCCGGTTCGACGACGACGAGCAGGGCCGCAACCCCACGAACCTGCGCCCCGGCCAGGCGATCCACACCCGCGAGGCCACCTACCAGGAGTGGTACGGCACCGTACGCAGCCAGGGCCGCGAGATCACCTACGGCATCATCGAACGCTTCGGCCACCGCAACGGCAAGGTCACCGACTGGAGTCTGACGTTCGACACCCTGCCCCTCATCGCCGACGCCGGCAAGATCACCAACCTGTACGGCCTGCTGCGCCCCGCCCCCTGAGCCGGCATCACCGTACCGACAGCCAAGGAAGACCATGACACTGGACGGACTCCGCCCCGACGAGCGGATCGCGCCCGCACGAGACCTGCGCGCGCACCTCGACCACTGGTCCCGCGTGACCGGGATCGCGGTGGAGGTGTGGGCACTCCCACGCGAACCCCTGGCTCTCCCGCTCGCGGAGCTCGTCCAGGCCACGGTCCTCGACATCCTGAACGGCTTCGAGGCCGACGGCACGGTGCGGCACGTGGGCTTCGCGCTGACCGCGGGCGCCGGCGACCTGCGCCTGACCGTCAGCGGCGACGGCATCGGGCTGCCGCCGGGCCGGCTCGCCGAACGCCTCCAGGTGGCCCAGGCGCGGTTCGCGGCATGGGGCGGCCGGTTGTCGGTGAACGCCGTCCTCGGCGGCGGGATCACCGTCAGCGCCACGCTGAAGCCCGGCGGTGCCGAGAGACGGCCAAAGCGTCACAGATGATGCCGTCGTGGAAGGACGTCGCGCCGACCGCACCGCGCACCTACCGCTGGGCCAACTGGGGCGACAACGGCGGCGACCTCGAGACCGTCTTCAGCAAGGACGACCACCTGGTCACCCTCACCGCCCAGGACACGGCGGCCACTTCACCCCGTGGGAGATCCCTCATGAGTGGGTATGACCTGCGGCGGACCTTTCAGGGGACGCCGATGAGACCCGCTTGCGACGACCAGCTCAAGGACGACGGAGGTCGTCGATGAGCGCGGTGTCGCTGACGGGCGGCCCGGCGGCCGCCACCGCGTCGTCGGTTCCGGGGGCGGCAGGCGTCCCGGCGGCAGGTGGCAGGCGGTAGGTCCGGAGGGGGGCGTTGGCCGCGGACACGACGGCGATCGCCAGAACGGCAGACAGCCCGCCGAAGACCAGGGAGAAGGAGGCGGAGGTGGCCGACGCCAGCAGGCCGCCGCGGAAGTTGCCGAGCTCGGGGCCGGCGACGCCGATGACGTGTTCCACCGAGGAGACCCGGCCCCGGTAGGCGTCCGGAGTCTCCCGTTGGACCAGGGCGCTGCGGGTGACGACGGAAACGGTGTCGGCGGCGCCCGCCACGGCCAGGCAGCCGAGCGCCAGCCACAACGGCCCGGCCAGGCCGAAACAGGCCAGCGCCAGGCCCCAGACACCCGCTGCGGACAGCTGCAGCAGGCCGGCGCGGCGCCGGCTCGTCACCGTGCCGGAGAGCAGACCGGCCGTGATCCCCCCGACCGCGACAGCCGACAGGAACAGGCCGAGAGTCTGCGGGTCTCCCCCGAAGCGGAGGTCGTTGACCAGCGGGAAGAGGGCAACGGGCATGGCGAGCAGCGTCGCGGACAGGTCGGTGGCCATCGAGCCCCACAGCGTGGGACGGCGCAGAACGATCCGCCAGCCTCCTCGCTTCGGCCGGCGCCTGCCGCCCACCGCGCCGGTGCCTTCTGGCCGCATGACGGGTAGACGGATCGCCGCGAGCATCGACCCCACCAGGGCCACGGTCTGGACCCCGTAGGCGGCAGGGAGATCCCAGCGGGCGATGATCAGCCCGGCCAGTGCGGGACCGGCCAGCATCGCCACCTGGAACGACACATTGGTCAGCGCAAGACCGGCCGCGACCTGGTCACCCGGCAACAGCCGCACCGGGAAGGCGCGCCGGGCAGGAACTCCGAGAGCGCTGCAACTGCTCGCCAAGGCGACCAGGGCGAGCAGCGACAACACGTTCCGGTTGTCCGCCAGAGCTTGGGCACACAGCCCCGCGGCAGCCAGCAAGTGGCCCGCGGTAGTGGCCCGTACCACTGCACGGCGATCGACGCTATCGGCCAGCGTGCCGCCGAGCAGCCCGAACAGCACTGCCGGCAGGCCGGTGGCGAGCCCGATGGCGCCGGTGGCCACGGGACTGCCGGTCAGGTCCCAGACCTGGGCCAGCACCGCCACGTTGGCGACTTGTCCGCCGAGTTGAGAGACCGAGGTGCCGATCCACAGGTGGCGAAACGGCTGGCTGCAACGCAGCGGGCGGGTGTCGATGAACCGGACCCGAACCCGCCTCATCGTGGTGGCTCGGCAAGGTGGTGCAGGATTCGCCGCCGCATCGACCGGCGTTCCAGCGCCCGCCGCACGTCCTCGACCACGGCGGTCATCGCATACGGCAGCTCGCTGTCCAGCTCGGCGACCGTGTCGTGGGTGGCGCGCCACTCGGCCTCCAGGAACGGCACCAGCGACCGGCCGCGCTCGGTCAGGCTGATCCGCCGGGTGCGGGCATCAGGTCCCGGCTCCGAGGTGACCAGATCCTCCTTGCGCATCGCGGCGATGGTCTGGCTGATCGCAGAGTGCGAGCGGTTCAAGGACTTGGCGAGCTCGCGGATGGTGAGCGGTCCGGTGTGGGCGAGCCGGATCAGCGGATAGGCGAACCGGGGCCGCACCCCCTTGAGGCCACGCTCGAGGTAGACCTGCTCGATCTCGGCGTCCATGGCCGCCAGGAGCTCGTGCAGGGCGTGCCAGGGATCGGGTACCAGGGTGGGATCCAGAAATGTCACAGCGCTAATATAACAGTGCTACGATATTTGGAGATCAGCATCTGGAGAACTCGCCCTCACCAAGGGAACGCGATCCCCGCCAGCGCGAAGAGGGCGCCATGGAGGGCCGCGCCTTGAAGCCGCCACCTCTTGAGAGGAGCCCCCGTTGTATCCCCCGATCGAACCGTACGAACACGGCATGCTCGACGTCGGTGACGGTAACCACATCTACTGGGAGGTCTGTGGCAACCCGGACGGCAAGGCCGCTGTGGTCGTGCACGGCGGGCCAGGGTCGGGCTGCTCGACCGGCTCGCGCCGCAGGTTCGATCCGGAGCGGTTCCGCATCGTCCTGTTCGACCAGCGCAACTGCGGGCGCAGCCGGCCGCACGCGAGCGACCCGGCCACCGACCTGAGCCGCAACACCACCCAGCACCTGATCGCCGACATGGAGCGGCTGCGCGAGCATCTCGGCATCGATCGGTGGCTGCTCTACGGCGGCTCGTGGGGCTCGACGCTGATCCTGGCCTACGCCGAGACCCACCCCCAGCGGGTCTCGGAGATCGTCATCCCCGCCGTCACCATGACCCGCCGCAGCGAGATCGCCTGGCTCTACCGGGGTGTCGGCAGGTTCTTCCCCGAGGCGCAGGAGCGGTTCGTGCGCGGGGTGCCCGAGGCCGACCGTGACGGGGACGTGTTCCAGCTGCTGGCCGCCTACGCGCGGCTGCTGTCCCACCCGGACAAGCGGATACGCCAGAAGGCCGCCCAGGACTGGATCGCCTGGGAGGACGCGGTGATCTCCCAGGAGGCCAACGGCGACCCCAACGCCTACAGCCACCAGCCGGACGACGCCGTCATGGCCATGACTCGCATCTGCGCGCACTACTTCTCCCACGGCGCCTGGCTGGAGGAGGGCCTGCTGCTGCGCGAGGCGGGACGGCTGGCCGGCATCCCCGGCGCGCTGATCCACGGCCGCCTCGACCTGGGCAGCCCGCTGCGGACGGCGTGGGAGCTGGCCAATGCCTGGCCGGACGCCCGGCTGCACGTGGTGGAGGACGCGGGGCACACGGGCAGCGAGATGCTCAGGAAGGTGCTGCACGAGGCCATCGAGGGCTTCTCTCCGGCCAGGCAGGGGTGAACGTGCCGTCCGCGGTCTTCTCAGGGCCTCGAAGGACGCCCCTGACGGCCATCTCCTCGCCGCCGGACGACCCCGCCGGACGACCCCGCCGGACGACCCCGCCGGACGACCCCGCCGGACGACCCCGCCGGACGACCCCGCCGGACGACCCCGCCGGACGTACCGCCGCCGAGACCGACCTCATCCGCGCGCTCGCACAGACCGCCAAGGAGACGACCTGCAACATTCGATGCTAAACGGTCTCCTCCCCGACGGCGACCGGCGTGGGCGCGGGCTGCGAGGGCCGCCGCCAGGGCCCGTTGAACAGCAGGATGGCGGGGATGAACAGGACGAGGCAGCCGAGCGCCACGAACAGCCACGTCTGCCAGTTGGTGGCCTCGACGACGTGCGGGATGACGAGCAGGCCGACCACCGCGATGCCCTTGCTGAGGAAGCCGAACAGCCCCCACGCGGTGCCCTGCAGGCGCGGGTCGGCGTCCTCGGCGTCCTCGGAGTAGTTGGCCATCCAGGGGGCGTAGGCGACGCCGAGCGAGCCGCCGAGCAGCGCGCCGACCACCATCAGCAGGCCGGTGGAGACGCCTTCCTGGCCGAGCGAGACGGCGAGGTAGGCGGTGACGAGGACGGCGGCGATGGTGCCGCCGAGCGAGAACGGCTTGCGCAGCTGCGTACGGTCGGACAGGCGGCCGGTGATGATGAGCGTGATGAGGTTGAGGCTCCAGAAGGCGGCCATGATCGTGGACGCCTCCGCACTGCTGATGCCGAGCGCGCCGACCAGCATGGTCTGCCCGAACAGCGAGAGCGTGATGTAGAGGACGAGCCACAGGGAGATGCCGACGACGTGGGCCCAGATGTTGCGCCGGCGGAACAGCGAGCGCAGGGCCGGCGGCTTGGAGAGGTCCACGACCTGACTGGCGGCGCGTTCCGTGTGCTGGATCCTGGCCCGCAGTTCGGGGGAGAGGTCGGCGATGTTCAGCGCGATGACGATCGAGACGACCAGCGAGAAGCAGCCCATGATGACGAACTGGGAGCGCCAGGAGTCGTTGAAGATGGGCAGCGTCCAGCCGGCGACGGCGGCGGCGAGGAAGTTGGCGCCGACCGGGCCCCACGTCCAGAAGCCGAACGCCTGGGCGCGTCCGAGGCGCGGGGAGAAGTCGCGGATCAGTGGCGCGGTGCTGGCCATGGCGACGCCGTCCACGAACGCCAGTACGATCCGGGCGATCAACAGGTCGCGCGGTGTGTGCACGAGGGTCATGGTGAAGCAGAGGACGGCCGTGAGCGCCATGAGCGGGACGAGCAGCCTGACCCGGCCCAGGCGGTCGGTGAGCCGGCCGCCGATGATGGAGGCGATGGCCCCGGTCACGGCGGCGCCGCCGGACACCGCGCCGTACGTGGCCAGCGACATGTCGAGGTCTTTGAGAAGCAGGGGCACGACGGGGGCGATCTGGCCTTCGTACGAGCCGATGAGGATGGCCAGCACGGCCATCGTGAGGATCTTCATGCGCCGGGCGCCGGTCGGGTACTCGTCGAGCTCACGGACGTAGGACAGCCTCATGGCCAACCTTTCTGGTCGAGCTTTACCCCCCGTGTAGTTCTAGAAGACAGCTCTAGAATCTATTTCTGCGATGCTGCCTCTCACCATTGGCTCCGTCAAGGGTGTGAGGCCGGGTCCGTGGCTAGAATGAAATTCTAGGATTGCCGAGAGCGAGGAGCCCCCCGCGTGAACCTGGAACTGGACGGCCTCGACGTACACTTCGACCACACCGCCGTGGCGGCGCCCCGGATCAGGGACTTGCTGCCGATCTACCGCGACCTGCTGGGCGGCCGGCATCTCGGCGGCGGCGGTGACAACCTGCGGGCCGGCTACCGCACGCTGCAGCTCACGTACGGCAACGGCGGCAAGGTCGAGCTGATGGAGCCGCTGGCCGGATCGACGTTCTTCGACAGCTTCTTCGAGCTCACCAGGGGCAGGGGCGGCGTCCACCACCTCAACTTCCACGTCGATGACCTCGGCGCGGCGGTGGCCAGGCTGACCGGGCGCGGCTACCGGCTGCACGGGCTCAACCGGTCGGATCCGCGCTGGCAGGAGGTGTTCCTGCACCCCAAGGAGGCGCACGGGGTGCTCATCCAGCTCGCCCAGCCGGGGCCGCGCGAGCCCGCCGAGGAGCGTCCGACCTTGGAGGACGTGCTGGCCGGCCGCGGCAGGAACGGCAACGGCATCCCCAGCCCCTGAGCGTCAGGGCCCTTGAGGTGTGGCAGAACTTAGATCTAGAGTGGAATTCTAGAACTAGGATTGGGGAGGCTGATGAAGCCGGCACCTAAGCCCACACCGGAGACCCAGCCCTTCTGGGACGGGACGGCCGCGGGCGAGCTGCGGATCCAGCGCTGCACCACCTGCGAGCGCCCCTACTTCTACCCCCGCCCCACCTGCCCCCGGTGCGGCGGCGACCAGGTCGAATGGGTCCGCGCCAGCGGGCGGGCGACCCTCTACTCGTACGTCATCAACCACCGTCCGGCGCCGGGCTTCGAGGAGGAGGCCCCGTACGCGATCGCCGTCGTGGAGCTGGAGGAGGGCGTGCGGATGATGACTAACATCGTGGGCGTGCCGAACGTCCCCGAGAACCTGCCCCTGGACATGGAGCTGCAGGTGGTGTTCGAGCGGCGGGGCGAGGTCACCGTGCCGCTGTTCGAGCCGGCCGGAGGTGCCCGATGACCGTGGTGATCGCCGGCGCCGCCGAGACCGACGAGGTGGGCCGCCTGCCCGGCCACTCCACGCTGCAGCTCCACCTGGAGGCCGCCAGGAACGCCCTCGCCGACGCGGGCATGACCATCCACGACGTCGACGGCATCGCCACGGTCGGCGCGCCGGGCCCGATCCAGATCGCCCATGCCCTCGGCGTCACGCCCGCCTGGCTGGACGGCACGGGCGTGGGCGGTTCGTCGTTCCTCTTCCACGTCCGGCACGCGGCCGCCGCGATCAGGGCGGGGATGTGCCACACCGTGCTCATCACGCACGGCGAGTCAGGGCGCTCGCGGGTCGGGGCCGGTCGCCACGGTATGGGGCCCGACTCGCTGCTCGGCCAGTTCGAGCTGCCGTACGGGGTGGTCGGCCCGCCCACGTCGTTCACCATCACCGCGCTGCGCTACATGAAGGAGACCGGGCTCACCCACGAGCAGCTCGCCGAGGTCGCGGTGGCGCAGCGGCGCTGGTCGCACCTCAACCCCAGGGCCATGTACCGCGACCTCATCACGGTCGAGGACGTGCTCGCCTCGCGCCTGGTCGCCTACCCCTTCCACCTGCTGGAGTGCTGCCTGGTCACCGACGGCGGCGGCGCGCTGATCGTCACCACGCCCGAGCGGGCCCGGCGCTCCCCGGTCTACCTGCTGGGCTCGGGGGAGGCGGCCGAGTCGCCGATCATCTCCCAGATGGAGGACTTCACCACCTCCAAGGGCTTCCGCCTCTCAGGCGAGGCGGCCTTCGCCGAGGCGAAGATCACCCATGCGGACGTCGACCATCTCATGGTGTACGACGCCTTCGCCCACGTGCCGCTCTACGGCCTGGAGGACCTGGGCTTCGTCGGGCGCGGCGAGGCGGGGGCGTTCATCGCCGAGGGCCACACCTCGCCGGGCGGCCGGCTGCCGCTCAACACCAACGGAGGCGGCCTGTCCTACACGCACACCGGCATGTACGGCATGTTCGCCATCCAGGAGTCGGTGCGCCAGCTGCGCGGCGAGGCGGCGGCACAGGTGCCCGGCGTGGAGGTGAGCGTGGTCCTGGGCAACGGCGGCATGTTCGCCTCGGCCGCCACCCTCGTCCTGTCCGACCGCCTGCCCTGAGCAGGGGAGGGGCGCCTGAGAGGGCGTCCCTCCCCGAACCGGGGGACCGAGGGGCCGAGGGGCCCACGAACCACGGGCGGGGTCAGCGCCAGGTGATCAGTGCGTCGAGCGCTTCGACGCGGGAGCCGGTGACGAGCAGCGGGTTGATCTCCAGGGACTCCAGCCCGTCGCCCAGCGACTCGGCGAACGAAGCGACGCGGGCCACGACGTCCGCCACCGCCTCCAGGTCCGCGGCGGGGCCGCCGCGCACGCCGTCCAGCAGGGCCGCGCCGCGCAGCTCCGCCAGCGCCGTGCGCACCTCGTCCGCGTCCACCGGCAGCACCCGCAGCGCGGTGTCGCGCAGCACCTCGACCCAGACCCCGCCGAGCCCCACGGCCAGCGTGAGCCCCCAGGCGGGGTCGCGGACGACGCCGACCAGCAGCTCGATCCCGCCGCTGCGCTGCGGCTGGACGAGCACGCCGTCGAGCGACGGCACCGCGGCCACCACCTCCCGGTACGCCCGCCGCACGTCCTCCTCGGCGGAGAGCCCGAGCCTGACCCCGCCGACGTCGCTCTTGTGCCCCAGCCCTTCTGCGGCGGCCTTGAGCACCACGGGATGACCGAACCGGCCGGCGGCGGCGACCGCCTCCTCCTCCGAGCGGGCCAGGTCCGACGGCACGACCGGCAGCCCGGAGGAGGCCAGCAGCGCGGCGGCGCGGTGCTCGGCCCACACCCCGTGCGCGCCGGGCGGGCGCAGCGTCCCCTCGGCGCGAAGGATGGGCTCGGGCCGGGACAGCACCCTGGCCCGCGTCCGCGACCACCGTACGGCGGCCCCGATGGCGTGCATGCCGTGCTCGATCCCGCCCGCCACGTACGGGAACCCGGTCTCCTGCTGCACCTGCCGCCCGAACGCGGTCACGTCGGTCAGCACGTTGCTCACCACCACGACCGGCACCCGCGAGGCCGCGATGCGCTCGGCGCTGGCGGTGTACTGGGCCAGGACGGGGGCCGGGTCGGGCGGCGCGATCTTGGGCGGCTCGGACAGCAGCATGACGAGGTCGATGTTCGGGTCGGCGGTGACCACGTCGAGCGCGCGGCCGAGCAGGGTGCGGTCGATGAGCACGTACCCGGTGACGTCGAGCGGGTTCTGCACGGTGCCGAAGGCCGGCACGATCTCCCTGAGCCGCTCGACCGTCTCCGGTGCGAACGCCGGCAGCTCCAGCCCTTCGTCCTCGGCCCGGTCGGCGATGATCTCCGACGCGCCGCCCGACGGCGTCACGACGCCCACGCGCGGCCCCGGCAGCGGCCCGCTGGAGGCCAGCAGCCCGGAGGTGATGATGAGATCTTCCAGCGAGCTCACCCGGATCACCCCGAGCCGGCGCAGCGCCACGTCGATCACGTCGTCGTCGCCCACCAGCGCGCCGGTGTGGGCCTGGGCGGTGTGCGAGGCGAGCGTGCTGCGGCCGATCTTGAGCGCCACGATCGGCTTGCCCGCCTCCAGCGCCCGCCGCGCCACCCGGGAGAACTCGGCCGGGTTCCTGATCGTCTCCAGGAACAGCGCGATGACCCGGGTGGCCGGGTCGTCCACGAGGTAGTCGATGACGTCGGTGACGCTCACGACGGCCTCGTTGCCCATGGAGGTGAGCAGGCTGATGCCGACGTTGCGGGCCTGCGCGAAGGAGAGCACCGAGCTGGCCAGCGCGCCGCTCTGCAGCACCACGCCGACCTCGCCGCGCAGCAGCGGCGGCGGGATCGGCAGCCCGTACGGGGTCACGCCCGCGGCGGCGTTGATGTAGCCGTTGCCGTTGGGCCCGAGGATGGTCAGCCCTTGCTCCACGGCGAACCCCGCGATCTCGGCCTCCAGCCGGGCCCCCTCCTCGCCCGCCTCGCCGAACCCGGCCGTGAGGATCACGTAGCAGCCGATGCCCAGCTTGGCGCCCTCACGCAGCACGCCCAGCACGGCGGTGGTGGGCACCATCACGTACGCGAGATCCACGGGTTCGGCGATCTCGGTGAGGCTCTTGTGCGCCGGCATCCCGTGCACCACGCCACCCCGGGGGTTGACCAGGTGCACGGGCCCGGGAAACCCGTGCGCGCGCAGGTTGTTCAGCGTGCTGATGGACCAGCCGGACTTGTCCGTCGCGCCGACCAGGGCGATCGAGCGCGGGTTGAACAGTTCGCGGACGGACATGCCCTTCACTCTCCGATGAGGCCGAGCCGAGCGTGCCCCTTGATCAGGTTGCGGGCGATCGTGCGCCGCTGGATCTCGTCGGTGCCCTCGAAGATGCGCAGCAGGCGCAGCTCGCGATACCACCGCTCGATCGGCAGCTCCTTGGTGTATCCCATGCCGCCGTGGATCTGCAGCACCCGGTCCACGACCTGGTTCGCCATGACGGCGCCGTTGAGCTTGGCGATGGAGGAGGCGTGCCGGGCGTCCATGCCCTGGCTCACCTGCCAGGCGGCGTACAGCGTGAGCCACTTGGCGGCCTCGATCTCCACCTGGGAGTCGGCGATCATCCACTGGATGGCCTGGTAGTTCGAGATGGTCTGGCCCATCGACTTGCGGATCTTGGCGTAGTCGACGGCCATCTGCAGCATGCGCTCGGCCGAGCCGATGGCGCGCGCGGGAATCATGTAGCGGCCCTGGCCGATCCACTGCATGGCCAGCTCGAAGCCCTTGCCCAGCTCCCCGAGGATGTTCTCCTCCGGCACCCGGACGTCCTGGAACACCAGCGAGGCGGGGCCCCACTGGCCCATGGTCGGGATCGGCTCGGACGTCCAGCCCATGTCCCTGTCCACCAGGAAGCAGGTGACGCCGTGCTCCTCGGCCAGGGCGAAGACCATGACGAAGTCGGCCTCGTTGCCGCCGGTGATGAACGTCTTCTCGCCGTTGATCACCCACTCGGCGCCGTCGCGGGTGGCGCGGGTGCGGATGTTGCGGGCGTCGGAGCCGGCGCCGGGCTCGGTGATGGCGAAACAGGAGCGGCGCTCGCCCTCGATGGTGGGGATCAGGTAGCGCTGCTTCTGCTCGTCGGTGCCGGCGTACAGGATGTTGTCGGCGCTGCCGCCGAACGAGAACGGCACGAACGTCCTGCCGATCTCCATGGCGATGATCGCGGACATGATGGGGCCGAGGGCGGCGCCGCCGTACTCCTCGGGAGTGTTGATGCCCCAGAAGCCCGACTTCCTGGCCTTGGCGCGCAGGTCGCGCAGCACGTCGGCGTCCAGGCCGGGGCGGCCCTCGCGCTCGTTGCGCAGGACCTCCGGCTCCAGCGGCATGACCTCCTTCTCGATGAAGGACCGGACGGTGTCACGGATCTGCCGTTCCTCGGGGGTGAGCGAGAAGTCCACAGCCGCCTCCCAGGGCATTTCTAGAATCGTTCTCTAGGAAGAGGTTCTAGCCTATGTCGTCCAGTGTCAAGAATCGGATTCTAGAATTCGCCGCGCTACGATAGGCGCATGGCACGCAAGTCCTCGTGGGAGTGGAGCCGTACGGCCCAGACCCGCAAGAGCATGCTGCAGGCCGCCCGTGAGGTCTTCAGCGAGCACGGCTTCGCCGACTCCAACGTCTCCGACGTCGTCGCCCGCGCCGGGTCCAGCGTGGGCAGCCTCTACCACCACTTCGGTGGCAAGACGGAGCTCTTCCTCGCCCTCTATGAGGACCACCAGGCCGCCCACGAGCAGGCGTCGGCCGCCAGCGTGGCCAAAGCCAGGAAAGAGGGGGTCACCGACCCGGTCGAGCTGCTGATCGCGGGCGCGCGGGCCTATCTCGCGGGCGCGTGGGAGCGCCGCGACCTGGTCAGGCTCTTCATCGACGGCGACGGCCCTCCTGGTTTCGAGCTGATCCGCCGCACCCGCGGGCGCGAGTGGGTACGCCAGAACGCGGTGCTGCTCGGCGCCGGCGGCGACCCGCTCGACCGGTTCACGGTGGCCGTGCTGACCAGCATCATCGGCGAGGCCGCCCGCGAGGTCGCCACCTCCGACAACGAGGAGGAGGCGCAGGAGGTGATCGAGGCGGCGGTGACGCTCATCCACCGCCTCGACCCCCTCAGAGAGCTGCGCGAGGGCTAGCCGATCGTCGCGCGGCCCCGGTCGATCACCACGGTGCCGTCGTCCTTCGCGGTCCTGAACAGCACCTCCGTGCCGTCCGCCCAGATTGAGACGGTCAGCGACTCACCGGGGAAGACCGGGCTGGAGAAGCGCCCCGACATCGCCTTGAAGCGCGCCGGGTCGGAGCCCGCCACCGCGTGCAGCAGCGCCCTGCCGGTCACCCCGTACGTGCACAGCCCGTGCAGGATCGGCCGGTCGAACCCGGCCCTGGCGGCGAACTCCGGGTCGCTGTGCAGCGGGTTGTAGTCGCCCGACAGCCGGTAGATGAGCGCCTGCTCCGGATACGTCGGGTACGTCACCTTGTGGTCGGGCGCCCGGTCCGGCGCCGCCCAGGCGTCGCGCGGCCCCCGGTCGCCCCCGAACCCGCCCTCGCCCCTGATGAACACCGAGCTGTAGGACGAGATGACCAGGTCGCCGGTGTCGAGATCGACGGCCCTGGCCTCGGAGGTGACCAGCGCGCCCGAGCCCTTGTCGTAGATGCCGGTCACCTTCGAGGTGGTCCGCACGCCACCCGCCGCGGGCAGCTCCCGGTGCAGCTCGAAGCCCTGCTCGGCGTGGACCAGCATGGCCGGGTCGAAGCCGCCGAGCCGTCGTCCGGGCGCCTGCGCGGCCAGCACCGCGAACGTCGGCAGCACCCGCTGCCCCTTCTCCGTGGTGAACTCCAGCTCGGCGGTGCCGGCGCCGACGCCGAGCGCGTACAGCATGGTGTCCTTGGCCGTCCACCTGCGCTCGTGTGGCGGGCTCTCGACGCCGATCACGCTGTGATCGAGGGCCATGTCAGTCCTCCCGCCCGGGGATGCGGCCGTTGGTCAGCGCGTTGGGCGCGGCCTTCTCGACCAGCGCGGGGATGACCGAGCCCAGCTCGGCCGGGTCCCAGCGACCGCCCTTGTCCACGCCGGGCCCCGCGTGCCAGCCCTCGGCCACGCTGATCACCCCGCCGCGCACGTTGAAGACCCGCCCGGTGATGCTCCTGGCCTCCGCGCTGGACAGCCACACGACCAGCGGCGCGATGTCGTCGGGGTCGGCGCCGGTGGCGCCCTTCGGCAGCAGGTTCTCGGTCATGCGGGTGAGCGCGGCGGGCGCGATCGCGTTGACCGTCACGCCGTAGCGCTCCAGCTCCCTGGCGGCGATGACGGTCAGACCCGCTATGCCGGCCTTCGCGGCGCCGTAGTTACCCTGTCCGGGGTTGCCGTAGATGCCCGAGGACGAGGTCGTGTTGATGATGCGGGCGTCCACCTGCTCGCCCGCCTTGGCCTTCGAGCGCCAGTAGGCGGCGGCGTGGCGCAGGGGCGCGAACGTGCCGCGCAGGTGCACCCTGATGACCGCGTCCCACTCCTCGGCGGTCATGTTCACCAGCATCCGGTCGCGCAGGATGCCCGCGTTGTTGACCAGCACGTCGAGCGTGCCGAAATGGTCGATGGCGGCGCGGACCAGCCGCTCGGCGCCGTCGAAGTCGGAGACGTCCTCGCCGTTGACGATCGCCTGGCCGCCCATGGCCTCGATCTCCGCCACCACCTCGGCCGCCGCTCCCGACGAGCCGGTGCCGTCCACCTCCGCTCCGAGGTCGTTGACCACCACCTTCGCGCCCTGCCTGGCGAACTCCAGGGCGTGTCCCCGTCCGATGCCCCTGGCCGCGCCCGTGACGATCACCACGCGGCCCTCGACTATCCCGCTCATCCGACACCTCGAATCCTTGACCGGCGAACGATGCGAATAGGATTCTAGTATTCAAATCTAGAAAGGATAAGGGCTTGTGGCGGCGACCACCCCGACCCTCGGCTACGCCTGGCGAACCCTGTCGGTCGTGAGCCTGGCCAGCGTCCTGACCGGGCTCGGTGGCAGCGCGATCAACGTCGCGCTCCCCGAGATCGCGCGGAACACCGGCGCCGACGCCACCGCGGCGAGCTGGATACTCCTCGGCTACCAGTTGACCACGACCGTCCTCATGGTGGTATTCGGCAGGCTGGCCGACTTGTTCGGCAGGCGCAGGATGTACCTGCTGGGGCTGGCCACGTACACGGGGGCCGCGCTGCTCGCCGGGCTCGCCCCCAACGCCTGGCTGGTCGTCGCCATGCGGGTGGTGCAGGCGGCGGGCGCCGCCATGCTGCTCACCAACAGCGCGGCCCTGGTCAGCGACGCCTTCCCGCGCGAGCGGCTGGGCGAGGGCATGGGCGTGTACGTCGCCTCGTTCTCCATCGCCGGGCTGATCGGCCCCACGCTGGGCGGCGTGCTGGCCGAGAGCCTGGGCTGGCGATGGGTGTTCTGGTTCAACGTGCCGATCGGGCTGCTCTGCCTGCTGTGGGGCTCGATCACGCTGCGCAGGACGGCGCCCGCCCGGCGCGACGGCGGGCTCGACGGGCCGGGCAGCCTGCTCGTGCTGCTGACGCTGGGCGGGCTGCTGCTGGCACTGTCGGAGTTCACCAGGCTCGGCTGGCAGCATCCGCTGGTGCTCGGCGGCGCGGTGGCCTTCGTCGTGGGGCTGCCGCTGTTCGTGCTCAGGGAGCGCAGGGCCGCCCACCCCGTGGTGGACATGAGCCTCTTCCGCGAGCCGTCCTTCGCCTTCGGGACGCTCGCCTCGTTCCTCAACGCCGTCGCGCGCATGGGCATGGTCTTCCTCGTCGCGCTCTACTTCCAGGCCGTCCGCGGTGACGATCCCGTACAGGCAGGGCTCAAGGTGCTGCCGCTGGCCGTGGCCGCCCTGTGCGCCTCGGTCGTCTCCGGCTTCCTGCAGCGCCGCTTCAGCGCCCGCACCCTCGCCGTGGCCGGGGCCGCGACCACCACCTGCGGCCTCGCGGTCATGATGGCGGTGATGTCCACGACGATGCCCTATCCGGCCGTCGCCACCGGGCTCGTGCTCATCGGCCTCGGCTCCGGGATCTTCCTGCCGTCCAACAACACCGCCATCCTCGACGGCCTGCCGTCGAACCGGCTCGGCATCGTCAACGCCATGCGGCTCATGCTGCAGAACACCGGCAACGTCGTCGGCACCGGCATGGTGCTGTCGATCCTCGTCGCGCCGCTGCCCGCCGCGCTGCACCAGCAGGTCTTCGCCGGCACGCTCGGCCTGCTCTCCGGCGAGGCGGTCGGGCAGCTCGTCACCGGCTACCGGTGGGCGCTCGGCACGATGGCCGCGGTGTCGGTGCTGACCGTGCTGACCTGCCTGGCCCGGCGCAAGGCCACCTGACGTGGCCCGGTACGGTGGCGGACGTGGACGAACCTTCCCCGGCCCGACGGCACATCTATCCCCGCGTGGTGAGATTCGGTGACGTCGACTCTCAAGGTCATGTGAACAACGTGCGCTTCCTCGACTACCTCGAGGACGCGCGGTTCGGCATGTTGAGCATCGACCCGTACAACGAGGGTGCGGAGCCCTTCAAGGGGCTGGTCGTGACGCGTCACGAGATCGACTACCGGCGCCCGCTCGGCTTCCGCGCGGCGCCCGTACGCGTCGAGACCTGGGTGACGGAGATCCGGGCGGTACGGTTCGCGCTGCGTTACGAGATCCGCGACGACGAGGACCTCTACGTGACCGCGACGTCGGTGCTCGCGGCTTACGACGTCGAGCGGGCCGCGCCCCGCCGCCTGACCGAGAGCGAGCTGGCCTACCTCAAGCGTTACGCCGAATGACGCGCCCCCGCCGATGACAAGGGGCGCATGAAGCGGTGGTGGATGCTGGCGCTGGGCGTCAACGCGCACGCCAGCGTCACTCTGGGGCTGTTCGGACTGCCCCTGGTCATGCCCGAAATCTTGCGACATTTCGATGTCTCGCTGCCGGTGGGTGGCCTGATAGGGAACGCCCCGGCGATCGGCATCCTCTGTGCCCTCGTCGCCACCCCGCTCGCGGGCCTGCTCATCGAGGGCGCCGGCTACTGGGCGGGCTTCGCCGCCGGCCTCGGCTGCGCGTTGGTCTCGCTGCCGGTCATCCCGCTGCGCGCCGACCGCTCATGAGGCGCGGCGCAGCCACACCGCCGTGTCCTGCGGCAGTAGGCCGCGCTTGAGCGGGCCGCTCGTCAGCAGCACCTCGGTGTGCTCGGGCAGGTGCACCGGGCCCGTGCCGCAGTTGAGTGCGCAGATCAGCGGACCCCTGGTGAAGAAAAGCACTCCCTCGGGAGAGTCGAGCCACTCCAAGGTGTAAGGAATCTCTCCCGCCAGCTCGCGGCGCAGCGCCAGGGCCCGCCGGTAGAACTCCAGCGTCGAGTCCGCCACCCCTTCCTGCTTCTCCACGCTCAGCTCCGCGAACGACTCCGGCTGGGGCAGCCACGGCTCCACCCCGCCCGGCGAGAACCCGTGGGACGGCGGATCGACCGTCCACGGGATCGGCACCCGGCACCCGTCGCGCCCCGGCAGCTCGCCCTTCGACCGGAAGAAGATGGGGTCCTGCCTGGCGACGTCCGGCAGGTCGGTCACCTCCGGCAGCCCCAGCTCCTCACCCTGGTAGAGGTAGGCGGAGCCGGGCAGCGCCAGCATCGTCAGCAGCGCCGCCCTGGCCCGTGCCAGGCCCGCGCCCGGATCGTCCGTCCCGTAGCGGGTGCGGTGGCGTACGACGTCGTGGTTGGACAGCACCCACGTCGCGTACGGCACCGCCGCCAGCGTGTCGTCGATCACCTTGCGGAACGCGGTGGCCGACCACGGCGCCTCCAGCCAGGCGAAGTTGAAGCTCTGGTGCAGCTCGTCGGGGCGTACGTAGCGGGCGAGGTCCTCGGCGTCGTCGGTCCACACCTCGCCCACCGCCATCCGCTCCCCCGGGTAGGAATCGAGCAGCCGCCGCCACTCGCGGTAGACGCCGTGCACCTCCGGCTGCCCCCACACCGGCGAGACCGAGGCGAACGACTGGTCGTCCACGTCGGGCAGCCCTTCCGCCTTGTAGAGCCCCATCGCCACGTCGATGCGGAACCCGTCCACGCCGCGCTCCAGCCAGAAGCGCAGCACGTCCAGGAACTCCTCGTGCACCTCGCGGTTGCGCCAGTTGAAGTCGGGCTGCTCGGGCGCGAACAGATGCAGGTAGTACTGCCCGTCGGGCGTCTGCGTCCAGGCGGATCCGCTGAAGGTGGACTTCCAGTTGTTGGTGTGGTCGCGGAAGATGTAGCGGTCGCGGCCCACCCCGCGCAGCGCCTCCTGGAACCAGGGATGCGCCGACGAGCTGTGGTTGGGCACGACGTCCACGAGCACCCGCAGCCCCAGCTCGTGCGCCAGCGTCACCAGTGCGTCGAAGTCGTCCAGCGAGCCGAACATCGGATCGACGCCGCGGTAGTCGGCCACGTCGTAGCCGCCGTCGGCCATGGGGGAGGGGTAGAACGGGGTCAGCCAGACGGCGTCCACGCCCAGCCGCCGCAGATAGGGCAGGCGCTCGCGGATGCCGGCGAGATCGCCGACGCCGTCTCCCGAGGCGTCGGCGAAGCTGCGGACATAGATCTCGTAGACGACTGCGTCACGCCACCAGGGGATATCCATGTGGCGTGTCATGCCCCGTTATGTGGGGGAATTCACCAAGCTGTGGGCCGCGTAGACCAGATAGTCCCAGAGCCGCTTGTCCTGCTCCTCCGGCAGGTCGAGCGAGTCGACCGCGTCACGCATGTGCCGCAGCCAGGCATTGCGCTCGGGCTCGCCGATGACGAACGGCATGTGCCGCATGCGCAGCCGGGGGTGGCCGCGCTGCTCGCTGTAGGTCTTGGGACCGCCCCAGTATTGGACCAGGAATCCGCGCAGCCGCTCTTCCGCGCCCGTGAGATCGGGCTCCGGATAGAGCGGCCGCAGCAGCGGGTCTTCCGCGACCCCCTCGTAGAAGCGATGTACGAGGCGCCGGAACGTCTCCTCGCCCCCGACGGCGTCGTAAAAGGAGGTCTCTGTCACGATCCCTAGCTTAGGCGCTGCCCACCATCTGAACGCCCGCGGTGTCGAGCGCCGACTTGACCCGCAGCCGCATCTCGCGCGCCACCTCGGGCTGCGCCGACGGCAGCGTCTTGGTGGTGATGCGGAACACCAGCGAGCTGTCGGACAGCTGCTCGACGCCGTAGACCTGCGGCTCCTCGACGATCTTGCTCTCGCGCAGCTCGGAGTCGGCCCACATCTCCTCGGCCACCTGCTCAAGCAGCACCTTGACGCCCACCACGTCGGCGTCGTACGCCACGGGAACGTCCATGTACGCCCGCGACCACCCCTGCGACTCGTTGCCGACCCGGGTGATCGTGCCGTTGCGGATGTACCACACGCGGCCGTCGGCGTCGCGCAGCCGGGTGATGCGCAGCGTGACCGCCTCGACGGTGCCCACGGCGGCGCCCGTGTCGATCACGTCGCCGACGCCGTACTGGTCCTCCAGCAGCATGAACATGCCGGCGATGAAGTCCTTCACCAGCTCCTGCGCGCCGAAGCCGACCGCGACGCCGAGGATGCCGACGCTGGTCAGCAGGGGCGCGATCGGGATGGTCAGCCGGTCGAGCACGGTCAGCGCCGCGGTGCCGAGCACCACGATCGAGGCGACGTGCTTGAGCACCGACCCCATGGTCTCTGCCCGCTGCTTGCGCCGCTCGTGCAGCAGCGCGTCGATGCCGTCGGGAGCCGCTCCCTTGCGGAACCGGCTCGTGATCGACCCACCCGTGGCCGCTCGGTTGACCACCCTCGTGATGATCCGGTGCGCGACGTTCCGCAGAACGAAGGCGAGCACGAGGATCAGGACGATGGTTATCGCGCTGGACACCAGGGGTGCCCAGGGCTCGTTGCCGAACACCCTGACCAGGGTAGAGCAAAGGACCGTGTCACTTTGGCAGACAGCGGACATTTGCGTGGTCATCTGATCCACGTCCGGCAGAAGTGACGGAGACGCGGATGGTGGTGCCGGCGTCACCAGCAGTAACACTATGGTGGATCCCCCTCCGGAAGCGGTTCGGTCGCCCATTGGACCGTTTCGATCCAAAAATACCGCTGACCGAACCGCCCGCCGTCACATCACGCCGGGGAAGACGGGGTCGCCGGCTCTCTGGGCCGCGGAGGGAGAGAGACGGCGCTCCGATGACGGACGGCTCGGAACGGGACACGCACCCGGAAGCGTGTCCCGAGCCGGTTCCGGGAGGGATCCCCCGAACACCCGCCCGGTGATGCGGGCGGGGGCTTGAGAGCCCGTACGGCGGGCGGCGCCGTAGGGACGGCCTCGCGACGATGACGAGGCATGTGACGTGCGGCCGGCCGGAACCGGCGGGGTGACCAAGGGCCCGGGCACGCCGGAGCCCCTCCGCACCGGTCACCCCGCCGGCTCCCAGAAGCCGCCGCGGGTCGTGGTGAGCCGCGGTGGCTGCGCTCCACCCGGATCACCACGCCGTTCACTCACCCGCGACGGCGAGCACGCGGGCGACCTTGTTCGCCGCACCGGCCGGGTCGTCGGCCGTGTGCATCCGGTCGCCCCAGGACCAGCAGTACCACCAGGCCGAGACCTCCGAGACGGCGGCCGGGCGGCACGTGACGTTCTCGGAAAGGCTCGTGGCGTCCGGGTTGATCACCCGGACGAAGGTGCGCCCGCTCTGGGTCCGGACCACTCGTGCGAGCAGCCCGCGCGCGCCGAGTTCGGTCACCAGACGCTCAAGGTGCTCGAAGTTGTCGTCCCCCACCGTTCGTCCCTCCCTTGGGAATCGTTGCCGGTGCGCCAAAGATGGCCCAAGTCAAGGGTTCGCGCAACGGGGCTGTTTGCTCACGGGGAGTCGCTTCTCACTCGTGGGTTGTAAGAAACAGTCCTCGGGAGGACGATCCTTAACCGTAGGCTCCCTATCGGCGTTTCCCATCCCGTCGTCATTGCTTCATAGTCATGGGTAGGCGTACAGCGACTTGAGGACTACGCTGAGTCACCAGTTGCGGACCGGTCGAGACTTGCGCGAGAGGGGCCGGGATGTCCGGCAGACAGCACCGAGAGACGGAGATCGCCCGGCGGATCAGGGCCAGGGGCCTCGCCGCCGGCCGCACGTCGGCTCAGATAGCTGATGAGATCCACGAGGCGTGCACGGCGCAGTTCAGCACGACCCGCATCAAGGCGCATCGACTGGCCTACGGAATCGCGCTGGCCGACGTCATCGAACAGGTGAGAGCCCTGTTCGAGCGCGACTCCAAGCCGATGCCCGGCATCGGAGAGACCCTGTTGTCGGCGTACGAGAGCGGGCTGAAACGCCCGGGCCCGGAATACCTGCATTATCTGTGCACGGTCTACCGGGTCGAGCCGATCGCCCTGGGCTATGACGCGCCCTGCATCTGCGGCCACGGCCACCGCATGCCGGGCGTCGTGGGCGGTGACTCCAAGGACCGCTGCCAGCAGCAGGATCGCGAGCTGGTGGTCAAGCCGATGGAGCCCGAGCCCGACGCCGAGGAGGACGAGAACATCCTCCGGCGCACCCTCTTAAACCTCCTCAACACCGACGCCAAGGGCACGAAGCTGGACGGGCCGGTGCTGGGGGCGTGCGAGGGCATCCGGCGCCGGATGGACGAGACGCTGGTCTCGGCCACGGTGTCCGCCGCGATGCTCGACCAGTGGGAGGAGGCGACGGTCAGCTTCGGCCGCCAGTACACGACGACGGCGCCGCTGCGGCTGCTGTGCGACGTGCTGCTGGAGCTGAGCGCCGTACGCACGGCGATGTCCCGCCGCCAGCCGATCGACCTGCAGGAGCGGTTGTGCAGGATGGCCGCCCAGCTGTCCGGCCTGAGCGGGATGATCCTCATCAACCTGGGCGATCACCGGCTGGCCCGCTCGTTCTTCCGTACGGGGCGCACCGCCGCCGACGAGACCGGCGACCGGGCGCTGCGCGCGTGGATCTGCGCGCGCGAGTCGCTCGTGCCGCTCTACTTCGGCGACGCCCGCGAGGCGCTCAACCTCGCCAAGAAGAGCCGCGACATGGCCGGCTCCACGCCCTGCCCGGCGCAGGCCATGGCCCCGGTCGTCGAGGCCAGGGCGCTGGCCGCGCTGGCCGGCAACGACAACAAGAAGGAGATCGTCGACCAGGCCAAGCGCGCTCTCGCGCGGGCCAGGAACGCCTTCTCCCACATGAAGGCCGAAGACCGCGAAGACGTCGCCTTCGGCTACACCGAGAAGCAGCTCTACTTCTACCAGGGCGACGTGCTCACCAAGCTGGGCCAGACGATAGAGGCGGAGGTCGTGCTCGACCAGGCGCTCGGCAAATACGAAGACCACATCCTCGACCAGACGCTCATCCGGCTCGACCAGGCTCAGTGCAAGCTGCTCGACGGTGACGTCGGGGAGGCGGTGGCCATCGCGACCAAGGCGCTCAGCCTGGTCCCCGTGGACTACCTCACCGACCTCATCGTGCGTCCCGCGATCCTGCTCGGCGATCGGCTCAAGGCGGCGAACGCTCCGAACCTCGATGAGTATCTGGCGCAGCTCAGACGGCCCAGACAGCACCAGATGCAAGGGGGCGATGCATGAAGCTGGAGATCAGGCGCTATCGCTGGTCGGATCTCGACACCCTGCTCGCGCTCCACCGGATCTGCCTCGCCGAGGTGGGCCTGGTCCCGGGTGACGGCGTCTACTACGACGACGACTTCCCGCGGATCCAGGAGATCTACCTCGCCTGCGGCGGCGACTTCCTGGTGGGCGAGGTGGGCTCACGCATCGTGGCGATGGGCGGGCTGAAACCCGTCGACACCGCCACGGCCGAGGTCTGCAGGCTGCGGGTGCATCCGGAGTTCCAGCGGCGCGGGTTCGGGGCGGCCATGCTGGCCGCGATCGAGCGGCGCGCGGTGGAGCTCGGCTTCCAGCGCGTACGTGGCGACACCACGCTCAACCAGGAGGCCGCTCTGGCGCTCTATCAGCGCCGCGGATGGCGTGAGCTCTCCCGCCAGCGGGTCGGCGACCTCACCGTGATCTACGGCGAGAAACGGCTGGTCCCGCGAGCCGTAATGGAACGCTAGCCGGCACCACCCCCGACGGCCCCATCCACCCCCTCCTGGGGCCGCTGCCTTCGACTTTCCCGGTGAAGCCACCCGGGAACACCGGCGTGCCATGCCCGCCGGCTCTCTTTCCGGACATTCCACGGCCTCGGCATTCCGGGCCGCATCTCAAGCAGGAAATGTCCGATCATGCCGTATCGGCCCCTGCGGATAAGGTTGTACGAACCTGCGGGTGAGGCTCTTACCACTGAGGTGTAAGCAACCCTCACCGGCTGCTCCCTGTACATCTGACGTCGCGAATAGTAGTGCCATGCTTTCTCCATGGCAGGTGTGCCCGCTTCCCGCCCCCTACTGGGAGCCGTGCTTCTGTTGTTCGTCAGCGCCGCATGGGGGTCGGCGTTCCCGCTGATGAAAGACCTCATTCTCCGTTTACCGGTGGAGGATCTGCTCGCCGAGCGCTATCTCGTCGCGGGGCTCACGCTGCTCGTCATCAGGCCACGGGGGCTGCGGGGGATGTCGTGGAGTTCCTGGCTGCACGGCGTGCTGCTGGGGGTGCTGTTCGGGGTCGGGCAGGCGGCTCAGGCGGTGGCGCTGGACAGCCTGCCGTCGGCGGTGTCGGGGTTCGCGGTGGGGTGCAGCGTGATCATCACGCCGATCCTGACGCTGGTGCTGTACCGCCAGCGGGTGGCGCGGCGGATCTGGGCGGGGGTGGTGCTCGCGCTGGCCGGCATGGGGGTGTTCGCGTTCGTCCGCGGCATGGACACCGACGACATGTCGCTGCCGGCCCTGGGGGTCACGCTCCTCGCCGCCGCGCTGTACTCGGGCCACACCCTCTTTCTGGCCCACCTCTCCAAGCGGCCGTCGGGCTTTCCCGCGTACGGCCTGACCACCGTGCAGCTGCTCACCATCGGGGTGCTGACCGGCTGCTTCGCCGTACGCGACGGGATCACCCTGCCGGCCGGCCTGCCCGACTGGACGATCCTCGCCCACCTGTCCGTGGTGTCGTGCGCGCTGGGCTTCCTGGCCCGCTCGTACGGGCAGAAGTACCTGTCGGCGATGCCGAGCCAGATCCTCATGTCGACCCAGCCCGTGTGGGTGGCGGCGATCGCGGTGATCTGGTTCGACGAGCCGATGGGCTGGGGCATGATCGTGGGCGGCGCGCTGATGGGCGGGGCGACGTTGTTCGCGCTACCGTCACGCTCCGTGACGAGAGACGACGACGGTGGCCGCCGTCACCTGCTGACGATCGCCCGCAGGGCCGCGCAGGCGCTGGCCGAGCAGCGGGTCAAGCGGGAGGACCGGCTGCGGTTGCGGAGCGGGCCCGTGCCCTATGTCGCCGCCAGCGCCTGTACGGACGCCGCGTCCTGCCCCTGGCAGGCCCATTCGCTCAAGGGCGGCGCGGAGCCGAGCCTCGAACGGCTGCTCAACCGGGCCACCCGCATCGTGCGGGCCAAGAACGGGCCGGGGTGCTGCCAGTCGGTCACGCTGCTCGGACGGTGCCTGTGCGATCTCATGGAGGATTCCGAGCAGCAGGCTCATACCACAAGATTGCAGCGCTGGTTTCGCTCCGAATAGGTTAGACATACCATTCGAAAGGCAAGTGCATTTTATCCATTAGCCTCCCACTTATTCGGAATAAACCTTGCTATTCGGTGAGGTGCCCTAATAATGGGTGATTACCCCCGAGTGGAGAGGCACGTCATGAAGCGCATCGTCGTCCGCAAGCCTGGTACCGCGAGGCTCGCAGGGACCTCCAGCGTCATTCACAAGGGGTGACTGAGGAGAGGTCCCACCTCAAGGTCCTGGGCGATCCACCCGCTCTAACCGAGGCCGCGCGGCCGGAGATGCCGATGATCGACGCGCATCGACGGCCGCGCGGCCCTTACGCCTTCGCCTCCGCCCTGCTGAGCCATCTGGTGCCGGCGGCCCTGCGGGACTTCCCCGATCTGGTGGCCGCACACGACATCGAGATCCTGGCGGCGGCGCCCGAGCTGGCCGGCCTGGTGAGGGCGCGGGGCAAGGCGCCGAGGGGCACGATCGACGCCGGGCTCTCCGACGAGGAGCGCATCCTCGTGCCCGCGCCCCGCCGTACGCTGCGGCTGGCCAACGGGATCGCCGAGTTCGTCCGCGACGCCGTGCCGCCGGGTTCGTCCGTCATGGTGTGCAACGCCGCCGCCGCCGACCCCACCGACACCGAGTTGATCGACGTGCTGATGCGGCGGGTGCCGCCGGCCATCCTGGCGATCACCGTCTACTCCGGCGGCCCTGAACCGCCGCAGGACCACCGCGACCCGGCCGAGCTGTGGGAGCTCGTGGACCGGTGCATGCGCGAGGGGTTCCTGCACGCCGTGGCCGAGCTGGGCGAGCTCGGCATGGCGGCCACGGAGCCGGGCGGCGAGCTGTGGTGGCGCTTCGCGCAGCGCACCGCCACCGCGCTCGGCGGCCTCGGGCGCACCGCGCAGGCCCGCGCCCTCTGGGACCGCGTACGCCTGGCCAGCCAGGACCCGGCCATGCACGCCGCCGCCGCGTACGGCACCGCCATGCTCGACGCCCGCCACCCCGACCCCGCCCGGCGCGACCTGACCCGCGCCCGCGCCTGGCTCAACCTCGCCATCGCCGTCTCCCGCCTGCTGCCCGACCCCGCAGAACGTGCCTTCAAGCTCGGCTTCGACCGCAACGGGCTGGCGCTCGTCGAGCTGCGCGAAGGCCGGGCGGACGCCGCGCTGGCCCTCGTCGAGTCCGCCATCGAGCTGGCCGGGGAGCTCGGCGCGCGGCACCCGGTGCACCGGATGGTGCTGCTGGCCAACAGGGCCCAGCTGCTGGCCGGGCGCGGGCAGGTCAAGGAGGCGCTGGAGGACTACGCCGCCGCCATCGCCCTCGACCCGGGCTTCCCCGACTATCACCTGGAACGCGGCAACCTGCTCTTCCGGCTCGGCCGCCACGACGAGGCCCTGGCCGACTTCGAGCGCGCGATCGACGCCGGGCCGCCGCTGCCCGAGGGGTACTACAACAGGGCGGAGCTGCGTACGGTGCGGGGCGACACCGACGGCGCACTGGCCGACCTGGGGCACGTGATCGAGCTCGACCCCTCCTACCTCGACGCCTACATCAACCGCGCGGGCCTGCTGGCCGCGCTCGACCGGGACGAGGCCGCCAGGGCGGACGTCGAGGCGGGGCTGGCGCTCGCGCCCGGCAACCCGCACCTGCTCACCGTGCTCGGCCAGCTGGAGACGGCCGCCGGCCGCCTGGCCGAGGCCGCCGACGCGCTCGACCGCGCCGTCGAGGGCGCCCCCGACCTCGCCGCCGCCTGGGGCAACCGGGGTATCCTGCGCTACGCGACCGGCGATCTGGAAGGCGCTCTCGCCGACCTCACCCGGGCCATCGCCCTGCAGCCCCAGCCCGACCTGTACGCCAACCGCGCCTTCGTCCTGCGCACCCTCAACCGGCACGCGGAGGCCGATGCCGACGACCACCGGGCCGCCCAGCCCTGACTCCGCCGGCCGGGGTGGCAGCATGAGGGGCATGACGGGGCGAATCGGGCGGGCCGCGGCGGTGTGCGGGGTGCTCGGCGTGTGGTGGTGGGCCAGCGTCCGGCTGGCCTGGACGGGCGTCGGGTGCGCGGACCGGGGATGCCTGGTGCCGTCGATCGCCGTGCTCGCGGTGATCAGCCTGGCCGGGCTGGCGGGGGCGGCGTACGCGCTGGACCGGGTGGACGTGCGGCCGGGGCGGCGGGTGGCGCTGGTCGCAATGGGGACGTTCGTGGTGATCAGGATCGCGGCGGAGGCCGTGCCGTCGTGGACGTCCACGCTCGCGCACGTGCTGGCGACCGGCGCGGCTTTCGGGGCGGCGGGGGCGCTGGCGGCCCTGATGACGGAGCCGAGGGCGGCGCGCGGGGCGCGGATCGCCGCGCTCACCGTGGTGGCCGCCCTGATACCCGCCGCGCTGGCCGCCGCACTCACCCTGTACGACCTGTGACCCCCTTGACAGCAGCCCCCTGATGACGGACGTTCCGTATACGGAACTCCTTCCTTCACGGAGGTGCTGCCATGCGCCCCAACTCCCGTTTCGCGCACGTCCAGCCGTTCGACATCGACCGGGTGGCGGCCGAGGCCGGCGCCGATCCCGACGTCCTGCGCCTGGAGAACCTCGACACCGACGTCCCGCCGCCGCCCGCCGCCGTCGCGGCCACCCGGAGGTCGCTGGAGGAGGGCACGGGCAACAGCTGGCTGCCCTTCACCGGCCTGCCCGAGCTGCGCGAGGCCGTCGCGGACGACCTGCGGCGGCGCACCGGGCTCGGTTACGACCCGCTGCGCCAGATCACGATCACCTCGGGCGGCACGTCGGCGGTCATGCCGGTGCTGCTCGCCACCACCGAGCCTGGCGACCCGGTGGTGCTCACCGACCCGACGTACGCAGGTCTGCTCCAGCGCGTCCGCCTGTCCGGCGCGAACCCCCATCTCGTGCCGCTGCGCGTGCATGACGGCCACTGGCGGCTCGACCGCGAGGCGTTGTCGCAGGTGCGGACGGCGGCGGCGCTGCTGCTGATGAGCCCGTCGATGCCGTCCGGTGTGGTGCTCGACCATGACGACTGGGCGGCGGTGGCGGAGGTGTGCGAGCGCACCGGCGCGTACCTGATCTATGACGCGGCCATGGAGCGCATCGTCTTCGACGGCCACCCGCTGATCAACCCGTGCCGGGTGGACGGCCTGGGCGAGCGGACGATCATCATCGGCTCGATGTCGAAGGAGTACCGCATGATCGGCTGGCGCATCGGCTGGGTGGCCGGCCCGGCCGACATCATGTCCCGGATCATGGTCGCGGGCATCTACAACACGACCGTGGCCAGCGGCTTCCACCAGTTCGGCGCCGCCGCTGCGCTCAGGGAGCCGTCGGGGGTCGCCGAGGCGGTGGCCGAGTACCGGGCGCGCCACGAGACGGTGGCCGCGCAGCTCGCCGACCTGCCGCTGGTACGGGCCGGCGGCGGCTGGTCCTGCCTGGTGGACGCCGAGGCCATGGGCCTGTCCGCGCCCGAGCTGTCGGCCCGCCTCCTCGAACGCGGCAGGATCGCCGCCACCCCCATGACGGCGTGGGGCGAGCACGTGGCGCCCCGCTACGTCCGCCTGGTCTTCAGCAACGAGCCCGTCAAGCGCCTGTCCGAGCTGCGCTCCCGCTTCGCCGCCGCCCTGGAGTGAGGCCCTGGAATGAGGCCCTGGAGTGAGGCCCTGGAGTGAGCGCGTGGCATGGCGGGAGGGGGCCGCCGGTGGGTCTACGGTTGGCGGGTGAGTTTTTACGAGCTGCTCGACGCCCTCGATCACGGCGCCGGCGCGCAGGCCGCGGGCATCAGGCGCGGCTACGGCGGGCCGCCGCCCCGCACGGTCGCGGTCGGCTCAGGGCCGACCAGGCTGCGCTGCGCCTCCCTGCTCAAGCCGCTCTACGCCTGGGTGGCGGCCGGCCGCATCGCCGACGCCGAGCGGTGGCGCGGGCACGCCGAGCCCGCGGTCGTCGTCTCCTCCAACACCGACACGCTCGGCCTGTGGCTGTCGGTCGGGCCCCGCGTCATCCTCGACGACCTGTGCGAGCGCACCGGCGTGCGCTGGGAGCCGCCCAACGGCGACCCGTCGCGGTTCGGCTCGGTGGAGGTCGCGGCGGGCGAGGTGGCCGCCGCGTACGCGGTGCTCGCCCAGGCCGCCGCGACCGGCGACCCGGTGGCGGCTGCGGTGCTCGGCTGGATGGCGGAGGTGCCCGACTCGCAGACGTTCGGGGCGCGTGAGGCCGTGGGCCGGCCCGGCGCCGCGGTCAAGTGCGGCTGGTACGGCGGGCCCGACGAGACGTGCCTGCGTACGCACGCGGTGGCCGTCCTGCCCCACGGGGGCAGCAGGGTCAGCGTCGTCGTCGCGATGACCGCGCTGCCTTATACCGACGCGCACGAGCGTGAGGTCTACCGCGAGCGCGTCACCACCGGCCTGTCGGTGGAGGACCGCCACGACAAGGTGGCGGGCGAGCTGCTGCGCGGCCTCATGACGCGGACGATGGCCGAGCTGGGCCACGGCTGACCGCGCTCGGACCTGAGCTCGCCGGAGGTCGCGGGAGAGTCGCTGGGCCTCAGGCTCGCCGGGGGTCGCGGGAGAGTCGCTGGGCCTCAGGCTCGCCCGGGTCGCGGGTGAGCAGTGCGACGATCTCGGCGAGCTGCGGCGGGTCGACGGTCTCGGGCAGTTCCTCGGCCCACACGTGACCGAGGAGGCCGGCCTGCTCCTCGTCGGTCAGCGCGTCGGGCACCACCTCGGGACGGGCCTCGTCGAAGCGGGCCAGGTAGAACGGCTCGCGCCGGACGTAACGGACACCGAGCCAGGTGAAGTCGCGCTCGACCTCGACCATCCGCTCCGACACCGCCGCGCCGGGCAGCCCGGTCTCCTCGGTCAGCTCGCGCCTGGCGGCGTCGAGCGGCGTCTCGCCGGGTTCCAGCCGGCCGCCGGGAGGCTCCCAGAGGTCGGCGCCGGCGACCCGGTCGTACCAGTGCATGAGCAGCACTCGGCCGTCACGGTCGAGGCAGACGACCCGCGCGGCGGGAGTGTCCTGGACGTCGCTCACGACCCCTCCTCGCCGACGACCAGCGCCAGCAGCCCGGGGAACCGCTCGTCGAACTCGGCCCGGCGCAGCCGGTTGAGCCGCCGCGCCCCCTCGTCGCGCTGCTCCAGCAGCCCGACGCCGCGCAGCACGGCGAAGTGGTGGCTGAGCGTGGACTTGGCGACCGGCAGGTGGTTGAACGTGCCGCAGGGCCGCTCCCAGTCGGGCACCCCGGCCAGCTCACGCACGATGCGCCGGCGGATCGGGTCGGCGAGCGCGTCGAGGGCGGCCTGGAGCGTGACCTCGGCGGGCGCGGTGTGCGTGAGGCCGCGGCTCCTGCTCCGGACAGGTTGGTCCATAACAGTCGAACATCCTACCTGGTCACCGTTTCATGGCGCCGTCGGCGATCGCGTCCGCCGCCTCGCCGATGGCCACGCCCACGATCTCCAGCCGGCGCACCAGCTCGCGCTGCTTCATGGCCTCGGCGGTCAGCTCGCCGGAGAAGATGCGGGAGATCTCGTACTGGTACATCCGCCTGATCGCCCCGCCCGCCTTCTTCGCCTCAAGCGCGTCCTGGGCGACCACGGACGGCCGGGAGGCGAGGTCGCGCACCGCGTTCTCCAGCGCGTCGATGCCCACGATGACCTGGTCGAGAAGGGGAGTGAAGCGGATCTGGTCGGGCACCCGGTAGAGGTGCGACTCGCGGACGAAGTCGCGCAGCGAGTCGAGCACGTCGTCGATCGAGCGCGAGAGCCGGAACAGGTCCTCCCTGTCGATGGGGGTGACGAGGGCGGTCTTGAGCTCGTCGATGAGGCGGGCCCGCTCCTCGTCGCCGAGGTGCTCGATCGAGCGCATCTGCTCGTGCGCGCCCGTCCTGCCGACCTCACCGCCGATCATCGCCATGGCCAGCCACGCGCCTTCCTTCGTGGCCTCGAGCTGGCCCAGCAACGCCTCGGTGAGCGCACTGTCCATGCGCCCGGTCATGAGGTCCTTGATCCGCCTCAGTCGCTTCACGGCACCCCCTACTAAGAAGACCGTCACGTCCACCTCACGCCCGCGAATCCCTTCATCAGGAGAGCGAGTCCCCAGCCGAGGAGCCCGCTGGCCGGCAGCGTCAGCAGCCAGGCCGCCACGATCTTGCCCGCGGCGTACCAGCGCACCCGCCCGCCGCCCTGTGCCACGCCCGCGCCGATGAGCGCGCCCGCGATGGCCTGGGTCATGCTCACCGGCATGCCGGCCGCCGCCGACGCGATCACCGCCGTGCCCGCCGACAGCTCGGCGGCCACGCCGTGCGCGGGCCGGGAGACGATGATCTCCCTGCTCAGCGTGCGGCCGCCCCTTGGCAGCCCGTACATCGTGCCGATGCCGAACAGCGCGGCGACGAGCACCGTGTACGTGACCGGCGCCCCGGTGAATCCGGCCGCGACCATGAACACGGCCAGCATCTTCTGGGCGTCGTTGGAGGCGTACGCCAGCGTCTGCAGCAGGAACCCGGCCCAGTGCCAGCGCCACAGCCCGCGGGCCGTGGTGGCGGCGACCAGCACCCGGATCAGCACCCACGCCAGGAGCCCGCCGACGATGGGCGCCGCCACACCGAACGCCAGCACCAGCGCGACCGAGCCGCCGGAGACCGGCAGCCCCCAGCCGAGGCCGGCTCCGGTGAGCCCGCCGACGACGGCCAGGGTGAGGCTGGTCGGGCGGCCCTTCGCGCTGAGCGTGGTCACCACGATCAGCGCCGCGATGACCGCGATCGTCATCGCGACGCGGGCGCCCGGCTCGTCGAAGGAGGCCAGCCGGTTGACGAACGTCAGCGCCACCTGGTGGGTGAGCAGCGGCACGGTGGCCACGGCCACGACGAGGACGAGCACCCCGGTCACCGGTCGCACGGTCGGCAGCTTGAGCCCTGTCGCGACGAGCGCGCCTCCGTCATTGATCCCCGACACGACGGCGAAGAGACCGGCCACCACGAACAGTACGACGGCTTCCAAAGGCACATGCTCCATCTCCGCCCCGCCTGCCTGCGGCGGGACACCCTAGAGGTCACCTACGGTATCGGGCCGGGTTGCAACCGACTAACTACCCTGAAACGCAAGTAACAGCATCACTGCTCGAAGACTTCCCAGGTACCCTCGACGTGACCGCCCACAGCCCGAGAGTGAAGCGATGACCAGCCCCGCCGAATACATCCTGACGCTGTCCTGTCCCGACCGGCCCGGTGTGGTGGCCGCCGTCTCCGGCCTGCTCGCCGGACGCGGTTGCAACATCATCGAGAGCCAGCAGTTCGGCGACAGGGTGGGGCAGCGCTTCTTCATGCGCGTGCAGTTCTCGTCACCGCTCGGCGAGGACGACCTCAACGCCGCGTTCGCCGCGCTGGCGCCCGACTTCGCGATGGAGTTCAGGCTGCGCGACGTCGCGCGCAAGCCGCGCGTGCTCATCATGGTGAGCAGGTTCGACCACTGCCTCAACGACCTGCTCTACCGCGTACGGTCGGGCGCGCTCGACATCGAGATCGCCGCCGTCGTCTCCAACCACCCCGACCTGCGCCCGCTCACGCAGTCCAACGGCATCGACTACCACCACCTGCCGGTCACCCCCGAGACCAAGCCGCGCCAGGAGGCCGA
The DNA here is from genome assembly GCF_040609855.1 of Nonomuraea sp. NPDC004580. NCBI lineage: Bacteria > Bacillati > Actinomycetota > Actinomycetes > Streptosporangiales > Streptosporangiaceae > Nonomuraea > Nonomuraea sp. NPDC004580. The sequence goes on from NZ_JBEXLH010000021.1 coordinate 92,950, forward strand.
GGTGATGGCGCTGGTCGAGCACTATCAGGTCGATCTGGTGGTGCTGGCCCGCTACATGCAGGTGCTGTCGGAGGAGCTCTGCGCGAAGCTGGCGGGCCGGGCCATCAACATCCACCACTCGTTCCTGCCGTCGTTCAAGGGCGCCAAGCCCTACCACCAGGCCCACAACCGCGGCGTCAAGCTCATCGGCGCGACCGCCCACTACGTGACGGCCGACCTCGACGAGGGCCCGATCATCGAGCAGGAGGTGGTCAGGGTCAACCACAGCCACTCGCCCGAGGACCTGGTGGCGATGGGGCGCGACGTCGAGTGCGTGACGCTGGCCAGGGCGGTCAAGTGGCACGCCGAGCAGCGGGTGCTGCTCGACGGCCACAAGACGATCATCTTCCCGCGCTAGGGCCGATACGCCCCAGCTCGCTCATGCTTCGAGGCTATAGCCCGGTGTGCTTGGCGAGGAAGGTCAGCGTGTCGGCCCACAGGTCCGCCGACCTGCTGACCGCGCGGGCCCCGTGGCCCACCTCGGCCTCGTTGCGCAGCAGCACCGGCCGGTCGGACGTCGAGGCGTGCTGCAGCGCCGCGCACGTCTTCCAGGCGTGCAGCGGGTGCACCCGGGTGTCGGACTGGAAGACCGTGAACAGCGTCGCCGGGTAGGCCACCTGCTCCTTGACGTGGTGGTAGGGCGAGTAGCCGTGCAGCCAGCCGAACTGCTCGGGGTCGTCGGCCGAGCCGTACTCGACGTTCCAGGTGGCGCCGAGGCCGAACTTCTCGTACCTGATCATGTCGAGCAGCGGGGCCGAGCAGACCACGGCCGCGTACAGGTCGGGGCGCTGCGTCAGCGCGGCGCCCACCAGCAGGCCGCCGTTGGAGCCGCCGGAGATGCCGAGCTGCTCGCGCGTGGTGACGCCGGTGGCGATGAGGTGCTCGGCGGCGGCGTGGAAGTCGTCGAACACGTTCTGCTTGTGGGCCAGCATGCCCGCGCGGTGCCAGTCCTCGCCCTCCTCGCCGCCGCCGCGCAGGTTGGCGATGGCGTAGACGCCGCCGGCCTCCACCCAGGCGAGGACCGTGGCGGAGTAGCCGGGCGTCATGGACAGGCCGAAGCCGCCGTAGCCGTAGAGGATGGTGGGCCGCGGGCCGGACGCCTCGCCCTCGGGCGAGATGATCAGCATGCGGACGTCGGTGCCGTCCTGTGAGCGGTAGACCACCTGCTCCGTACGGACCGGCGGCACCTCCACCACGCCCGGCGAGGCCGCCCACAGCGTGGTCTCGCCCGTCCGCGCGTCGTAGCGCTGCACGGTGGGCGGCGTGGTGTTGTCGGTGTAGCCGAACCACGCCTCGTGGCCGCCCTCAGGACGCTCGACGATGCCGCCGATCGAGCCCAGCCCCGGCGTCGGCACCTCGCCGACACGCTCGCCCGTCGCGAGGTCGTGCACGGTGATCTCGCTGATGGCGTGGCGGGTCCAGCCGACCAGCATGACCGGGCGGTCGAGGTCGTCGAGGATCGCGAAGTCGCTCAGCACCGCCTCGGGGTCCTCGGGGATGAGGTCGCGCCAGCTCTCGTAGCCGGGCTCGGCGGGGTCGGTGACGCAGACCCTGCCGCGCGGCGCGTCGCGGTCGGTGTGCACGTAGAGCCGGCCGTCGCGGCCGAAGACCAGCCCCGTCTGCGCGTCCACGCCCTCCTGCACGACCCGCAGCTCGGGCCGGTCGATCGGCGACTCGGTCAGGTCGGCCACCCACAGGTCGTTGCGCGGCGCGGTGCCCTCGGACGCCGACACCTGCAGCCAGCGGCCGTCGCGGGAGACCGAGACGCCGTAGTAGTTGGTCATCTTCATGCCCTGCCCGAAGATCATCACGTCGTCCTCGGTGGAGGTGCCGATGCGGTGCAGGTAGACGCGGCGGTGGAACTGCCGTTCGTCCTCGGGCACCTCGATGCCGGGCAGCCGGCGCACGTAGTAGAACGCCTCACCGCCCGGCAGCCACGCCACGGGGGAGTAGCGGCAGCGGTCGATCGGTCCCTCGACGCGAGCACCCGTCGCGACGTCGATCACGTAGAGCACCGACTCCTCGTCGCCGCCCACCGAGATCTGGTACGCCAGCAGCCGCCCCTCTTTGTCGGGCTGCACCGCGTCGAGCGTGGTCAGCCCCGACGGGTCAAGCTCCATGGGGTCGACCAGCGCGCGCTCGGTGCCGTCGGGATCGACCACGTAGTAGACCGCGTGCTCCTGGTCGGGCGTGCGGCGGGAGAAGAAGTGACGCTCGCCACGCCAGGCAGGCGCCCCCACGGAGCCCGACCTGAGCAGCTCGGCGATGCGGCTCTTGAACCGCTGCGGCCCCCGCTCCCTGGCATAGAGCTCGGCCTGCGCGTCCAGCCACCCCTTGGTCTCGGGGCTGTCCGGGTCCTCGAGCCAGCGGTAGGGGTCGGGGACAGGGGTTCCGTGCAGGATGTCGACGGTGTCTTCGCGGCGTGCGCTCGGGTACGGCTCTCGCGTCATGGACCGAACCCTACTGCCAACGGGCATGCGTAAAGTGCTGGTCGAGCGGGCATAAAACGTACCGTGCGTCCCTCTGGTCATTCCGGGCAGAGATTTTTGGGGTGGCGGGGACCGCGGTGCAAACGCCAGACTTGGTGACAGGACGGTGCCGTGGTGACCACCCGTCGGACCGTCCGGCGGAGGTCCACGTGACGGAAGCACGAGTGCCCCAGGAGGGGCCGACAGTCGGGACATGCCGCGGCATGTCCCCTTTGATACGCGCGCAGCAGGGAGAGGCCCGATGATGCGCCAGGTCCTGCTGCTGAATGCCACCTACGAGCCGTTGACCACCCTGTCGCTGCATCGGGCGATCGTCCTGGTGCTGCGTGACAAGGCCGAGGTCGTCCACCGCGACGGCAGGGGCGCGGTGCTGCGCTCCGCGAGCCGCACGCTCGACGTGCCCTCGGTCATCAGGCTCCGGAGATACGTCCGCATCCCTTACCGTTCCCGCATTCCGCTGACCAGGGCCGCCCTCATGCGGCGCGACGACTACCGCTGCGCCTACTGCGGGCAGAAGGCCGAGACGATCGACCACGTCATCCCCCGGTCGCGGGGCGGCGCCCACACCTGGGAGAACTGCGTCGCCTCGTGCACCACGTGCAACCACAGGAAGGCCGACAAGTACCTGGAGGAGCTGGGGTGGACGCTGCGCGTGCACCCCGCGGTGCCACGGGGCGCCCACTGGCGGCTCATCGGCGCCTCGCTCGTCGGCGACCCGCAATGGGCGCCCTACCTCGAAGCGGCCGCATGAGCCGGGGTGTGAAACGGCGTTGATGGTGGAGGCCACCGCCTGACAGCATGGACAGGCATGTGGACCTTCACCTCCGACGTCGAGGCGTACGCCGCGGTCGCCGAGCCGTTCCTGCTCGGCGACCCGGTGCGCAACACCGTCCCGCTGACGGTGCTGGCCGGTCTGCGAGCCGGCATGCCGGCCAAGGATCCACTCTTCGGCTGGTGGTCGGCCGGCGGCGAGGTGCGCGGGGCGGTCTTCCGTACGCCGCCGCATCCCGTCGGGCTCTTCTCGGTGCCCGTGGAGGCGGTCGCCCCGCTGGTGGACGCGCTCGGCGGCGACCTGCCGGTGCTGGTCGGGCCGCTCGACGTGGTCGACGCGGCCGTCCGGCTGCTCGGTGAGCCCGCGCGGGTGGTGTCGGAGCGGCTCTACCGCCTCGGCACGCTCACCGTCCCCAATGTTTCCGGCCAGGGCCGTCCCTGCGTGCCCGGCGACTTCCCGCTGCTGGTGAGCTGGTACCACGCCTTCGGCGAAGAGACCGGCATGCCGGAGGGCGACGTCGTCGAGCGGGTGGCCAGGCGGCTGGCGGGCAGGGAGCTGTTCGTGTGGGAGGACGAAGGCGCGCCCGTCTCGCTGGCCGGGCTCTCGCCGTCGTGCGGCGGGGTGTGCCGCATCGGTCCCGTCTACACGCCGCCCTCACGCCGCCGCCGCGGCTACGGGGCCGCCGTCACGGCGTACGCCAGCCGTACGGGGACCGACGAGCGCCAGGCGCAGATCGTGCTCTTCACCGACCTTGACAACCCCACCAGCAACGCCATCTACCAGGCCATCGGCTACGAACCGGTCGGCGACTACGCCCATGTCGCCTACGCCTGACGCGGTTACCATGGCTGCATGCCGCGTTACGACTTCCGGTGCCGCGCCTGCGGCTCCACCTTCGAGGTGTCCCGTCCCATGTCGGCCTCCGACGCCCCGGCCGCCTGCCCCGAGGGGCACGACGACACGGTGAAGCTGCTGTCCACCGTCTCGATGACGGGCAGCGCCGCCGCGCCCAAGGGTGGCGGTGGGGGTGGCTGCTGCGGCGGCGGCTGCTGCGCCTCCTAGCCCCGCCCCACCCGCCGGCTCCGGCGTCGACAGCCTTGGCGCCGTCGGCCTTGGCGCCGTCGGCCTTGGCGCCGTCGGCCCTGGCGCCGACGGCTCGCCCGCCGTCGGCGGCTGCGGTGCCGCCGGTTCTCCCGCCGTCGGCCCCGTCGCCGTCGGCTGTTCCGTGATGGTGGTGACGGCGAGTCTCGACAGTCGTTCGACCGTCGTGACGCCCGCCTCCATAGTGGGGCTGCGCTCCGACAGCACGGCGATGAGCAGGTCGTGGCCGGCGACGATGACCCGGCCGACACTGTTGACCGTCCACAGCCCGTCGTGCCGCGCGGCGGGCAGCCAGCCGTTCTTCAGCGCCACCTCGCCGCCGGCCGCCGCCGCGCTGACGCCCCATGCCTGCGCCGGCTCCACCGACGACATCAGCTCCAGCGCGTAGCGGCGCTCGCGGTCGGGCAGCGGCCCGCCGGGCACGACCAGCCGCTCCAGCACCTCCACCTGGTCGGAGGGCCGGCTGCGGGTGTAGCCCCACGACGTGTCCGCGCCGGGCGTGGTGTGCCGCACGCCCAGCCGGCGCAGCGTCCGCGCCAGGCCGGGCGCGCCGCCGATCGCCGCGTACAGCTCGCGGGCGCAGTCGTTGTCGCTCTGCCGGATCATCCGCGAGGTCAGCCGCCGCTCGTGCGCGCTGAGCCGCCGGCCGTGCCCGTCCAGCAGGAACGCCAGCAGGATATCCACCTTGGCCACGCTGGCCAGCAGGAACGAGGCGCGCTCGCGGAAGGCGTACCTGACGCCCGTCGTACGGTCGTGGACGGCCAGCGCGGCCCGTCCCGGCCGCCCGCTGAGGTAGCGCTCCAGCTTGAGGTCGAGGGCTCGCCACACGTCGGTGGGCGGCGAACCCTCGCCCGGCTCGGGGGCGTACCGGACAGGAAGGCTCGAGGGCGGGTCAGGCGGCCCGGCACCGCCTGGGAGGGTGACCAGCAGGGCGGCGAACAGCGACAACTCCCGTACGCGCATGTGCGGGAGCCTGCCAGCCGCCACCCCAACGGCCGGGGCGAGCAGGGTCAAACCCCGGCCAGTTCTCCCGCGTCAGGCACCCTGGATCATGCGGCTGTGGAGGCGCGCCGCTTGCGGCGCTGGAACGGCAGGAACCGGTCGGCCAGGTGCGGCCTGGACGGCGTGAGCGTCGGCTCGACCGCGATGATCCGGTCGAACCTGAACGCCCTGATCGCCCGGCGCATCCTGCACACGCCGACGAGGTACCAGTATTCGCGGTGCACCAGGCACGTCACCGGCTCCACGTCACGCGCGGTGACGCGGCCGGAGGCGTCGCGGTAGTGCAGGCGGACGTTGAGCCGGCTGGTGATGGCGTCGGCCATGAGCCTGGCGCGCGCGGCGACGTCGGCCGGCAGCGGCTCGGTGAGGGTCGTGAGCGTGGTGGCGATGACGTCGTCGTCGAGGTCGAGGTGCTCGAATGCGTGCTGCAGGCCACGCCGTGCGGTGACGGCCTGGGGCCCCGCTCCGAGGTGGGCGAGGGAGAGTGCGAGTGCGGCGATCTCGGCGGTCGTCAGCGGGCGAGTATCGTGCTTCACGACTGTCGTCATACCCCAACAATAGAGATGACGACCGACATTTTTCGAAAACCTGTCCGGAAGGACACCCCATCGCGTCAGGGGTAGTGGCGGTATCCGGCGGCTCGGGCCTCCTCCTTCGTGCAGAAGAACCTGTCCTGCAGCGGCGTCGCGTAGAACTCGTCGCCGGGGACGTTGTAGGTCATGGCGGCCATGAAGCCGGAGGCGACGACCGGCAGGCCACCGCACCTGACCACGTGGTACGGGTACCGCGTCATCTCGGCGATGACCGGCGTGAAGGACGCCAGCGCGTACACGACCGCGGCCGCCGCCAGCGCCCGCAGCCAGGCCGGCCGGAAGCGCAGCAGTGCGAGCGGGATCAGCCCCACGAGGAAGGCCAGGCCGAACAGCCCCAGATAGGGCACCGCGAACGCCACCCACGGCCGTCCCCATAACGCGACGACCACCGCGACCAGCCACAGCGCGGGCACGCCTGCGACGTACGCGGCCAGCCACGCGCTCGCCCGCAGATATGACCTCATGTGGGATGAGATGCCGGACTGCGTAGATCGGTTCCCTGGGAGACGAGAGGACCCCCGCCGCGGCGCGACGGGGGTCCTTCGTGTCGGTTCGTCAGCGGGAGAGCTGCGTCAGGTCGCGGGAGGCGCCCGTGGAGGCGGACGTCGTCATCGCCGCGTACGCCTGCAGCGCCACGCTCACCGGCCGGTTGCGGTCGCGCGGCCGGTAACCGCCCAGGTCGGCCAGCAGCCGCTCGCGGCGCTGGGCCAGCTCCTCCTCCGGCACCCGCAGCTCGAGGCCCCGGTTGGGGATGTCGATGTCGATGATGTCGCCGTCCTCGATCAGCGCCATCGCCCCGCCCTCGGCGGCCTCGGGGGAGGCGTGGCCGATGGACAGGCCGGAGGTGCCGCCGGAGAAGCGCCCGTCGGTGACGAGCGCGCACGCCTTGCCCAGGCCCTTGCCCTTGAGGAAGGACGTCGGGTAGAGCATCTCCTGCATGCCGGGGCCGCCCTTGGGGCCTTCGTACCGGATGACGACCACGTCGCCGGCCTTGACCCGCCCGCCGAGGATGCCCTCGACGGCCTGCTCCTGCGACTCGAACACCACGGCCGGCCCGCTGAACTTCCAGATCGACTCGTCCACGCCGGCCGTCTTCACGACCGCGCCGTCACGCGCGATGTTGCCGTAGAGCACGGCCAGGCCGCCGTCGGCGGTGTAGGCGTGCTCGCGGTCGCGGATGCAGCCGGCCTCGCGGTCGAGGTCGAGGGTGTCCCAGCGGTTGTCCTGGGAGTAGGCCTTGATCGTGCGGACGTTGCCGGGCGCCGCGTGCCACAGCTCGACGGCCTCGGGCTTGACCGACGGCGAGCGCACGTCCCAGGCCGCCAGCACGTCGCCCAGCGTGCCGCCGGTGACCGTGGGCACGTCGCGGTGCAGCAGCCCGGCGCGGTCGAGCTCGCCCAGGATGGCGGGGATGCCGCCGGCCCGGTGGACGTCCTCGACGTGGTACTTGTCGGTGGCCGGGGCCACCTTGCACAGGCACGGCACCCGCAGCGAGATCTCGTTGATCTCCTTGAGCCCGAAGTCGACCTGAGCCTCGCGGGCGGCGGCCAGCAGGTGCAGGATCGTGTTGGTGGAGCCGCCCATGGCGACGTCGAGGGCCATCGCGTTCTCGAACGAGGCGCGGGTGGCGATCGAGCGCGGCAGCACAGACTCGTCGCCGTCCTCGTAGTAGCGGCGGGTGATCTCGACGAGCTGCCGGCCGGCGTCCTCGAAGAGCTGCTTGCGGGCCTTGTGGGTGGCCAGCACAGTGCCGTTGCCGGGCAGCGCCAGGCCGATGGCCTCGGTCAGGCAGTTCATGGAGTTGGCGGTGAACATGCCGGAGCACGAGCCGCAGGTCGGGCAGGCGTTCTCCTCCATCTCCAGCAGCTCGGCGTCGGAGACGGAGTCGTCGGCGGAGGCGATCATCGGGTCGATCAGGTCGAGCTTCTTGCCGGGCGTCTTGCCGGCCTCCATGGGGCCGCCCGAGACGAAGATCGTCGGGATGTTCAGCCGGAACGCGGCGAGCAGCATGCCCGGCGTGATCTTGTCGCAGTTGGAGACGCAGATCAGCGCGTCGGCGCAGTGGGCTTCGACCATGTACTCGACGGCGTCGGCGATCAGCTCGCGCGACGGCAGCGAGTAGAGCATGCCGCCGTGGCCCATGGCGATGCCGTCGTCGACCGCGATCGTGTTGAACTCGCGGGGGATCGCCCCCGCCTCCCTGATCGCCGCGGACACCACGTCGCCCACCTCGCGCAGATGCACGTGACCAGGGACGAACTGGGTGAAGCTGTTGGCCACCGCGATGATGGGTTTACCGAAGTCGCTCCCGGCTACGCCGGTCGCCCGGAGCAGGGCCCGGGCACCGGCCATGTTCCTGCCGTGGGTGACTGTACGTGACCTGAGGGCGGGCATTGGCGCTTCTCCCATCGCTTAGTGAGTCTTCACATGGTACGGCCACCGCCCGGTACATGAGACGACTGTCCAGACGCCGGACACCCCGGCGCGAAGAAGACCGGCCGCCCGTCTCGGCGATCGAGACGGGCGGCCGGTCGACGTCTGGTCGGTTAGCCCTCGCCGTAGCGCGGCGGCAGCACCTGCGCGGCGATGTCGTAGATGCGGTCGATCTCGGCGGCGGTCAGCGCCCGCTCGCGCTTGGTGATCCACTTACGGGCGCGATCGCCCTGGTAGACGTCCACGTCGCGGATGGTCATGATCTTCCACGGGACCGGCGGGCCGTAGATGGCCAGCGACGGCACGACCGAGATCTCCCGGCCGAACAACTCGCTGATCAGCTTGCTCGCCTCCGACGCCTCCCACTTGGCCTCGGTGAGGCGGGGCTTCATGTCGAAGGGGCCGTGGAAGAGCTTTTTGCCCATCTGCACGCGTACGGGCAGCCGGCGATCCCACTTCTCGGAGTCGACCGCGTACACGCCGGTCGGGCCCACCACGAGATGGTCGATCTGCGCCTCGCTGCCGGGGATCGCACGGGCGTGCAAAGTGCGGTAGCCGCTGCGTTCGAGCTTCTTCAACTGCGCCTCGGTGCGGCGCTCCGCGACGGACGAGCGCCGCCACGCCGGCACGGACGAGTGGGATCGCGAACGGTAGACCGCCTCCAGGATGGCCGCGATCACGCCCGCGGTCACCCCTATCCGCCAGTCGTGCACAAGGAAGCCCACCGCGAGGCCGACGGCCACCGCCACCAGAGCGCGGTTGCGCAGGCGGCGGACCCGTGGTTGTTGCAGCAGGCTGCGCACGGACGCGCGCTCGACCGGCGCGTACGTGGAGGTGGGCGCCGAAGGCCTCGCAGCGGCGGTCTGCTCGCTTTCTGGCCGGTCGCTCACCCAGATGGGTGAGGCGTTGTGACCGTCTTCACGCTGGTTGTCGGAGTCCACGCAACTCACCGTAGCCCGGGGTTTCGATCGATTCCTAGTGTTGTCGTGTCCATAGTTTTATGGCCTGGCTCATCGTGTTCCACGCATGTTTTCGGGGTATGTCTTTCGTTCTTCTCTAGAGATGCCCAAAGGGTTCCGAACGTGCCTGAACTCCACGAGCTGTCCGCGCTCGACCAAGCCCGCTCCATCCGTTCGCGCGACATCTCGCCCGTCGAGCTCACGCGGCACTACCTCGACCGGATCGAACGCATCGATCCGGACATCGGCGCCTACGTGACCGTGACCGGCGAGCAGGCACTCGACCAGGCACGCAGCCTGGAACGCGAGCTGCCCGACGGGCCGCTCGCCGGAGTGCCGATCCCGGTCAAAGATCTTAACCTGGTGAAGGACGTGCCGATCGGTTTCGGCTCGGCCACCTACCGTGACTTCGTCGCGCCCGTCGACGACACCGTCGTCACCCGCCTGCGCGCAGCCGGCACGATCATGCTCGGCAAGACCGCCACCCCCGAGTTCGGCCTGCCCTGCTACACCGAGACCTCCGTCGGGCCGCCCGCCCGCTCACCGTGGGATCCGCGCACGTCGGCGGGCGGCTCCAGCGGGGGAGCAGCCGCCGCCGTGGCCGCCGGGCTGGCCCCCGCCGCCCACGGCAGCGACGGCGCGGGCTCGATCCGCATCCCCGCCTCGGTCTGCGGCCTGTACGGCATCAAGCCCACGCGCGGGCGCATCAGCTTCGCGCCGATCATCCCCGACCTCGCAGGTCTGTCCACGAACGGCCCCATCGCCCGTACCGTCGCCGACGCCGCGGCCCTGCTCGACGTCATGGCCCACAACGCGCCCGGTGACCTCTACCTGGCGCCGCCGCACGAGGGCACGTTCCTCTCCTGCGCCTTCCGCGAACCCGGCCTGCTGCGCATCGCCCGCTACGCCGAGCCCGTCGTGCCGGAGGCGGAGGTCGACGCCGAGGTGCTGGTCGCGTACGAGGAGGCCGCCAAGACCCTCGCCGACCTCGGCCACGACGTCGTCGAGATCCCCCGCCCCTTCGGGCCCGACGTGGTGCCCACGTTCGTCACCCTCTGGTACGCCTTCGCCTGCATGCACCCCGTACCCGAGGAGAACGAGCACCTGCTGCGGCCACTCACCCGCTGGCTGCGCAGGCGCGGCCACGCCACCTCGGCGCCCGGCTTCCTCCAGGCCCAGGCGCAGCTCCAGCTCGCCACGCGCGCCGCGCTGGAGATCACGAACGCCTACGACGCCGTCCTCACCCCGACCGTCACCCAGCCGCCCCGGCCCGTCGGCTGGTTCGAGGACGTGGACGACCCGGAGGAGACGTTCGAGCGGATGAAACGCTTCGCCGCCTTCCCCGCCATCTACAACGTCAGCGGCCAGCCCGCCGTGAACCTGCCCCTTCACTGGACCGCCGGCGGGCTGCCCATCGGCGTCATGCTGGCCGGGCGGATCGGCGAGGAGGGCCTGCTGATCTCCCTGTCGGCGCAGGTGGAGGCGGCCAGGGGCGGCTTCTGGGGCTCCCGGCGGCCCCCGGTCTGGTAAGACGCCCACAGCGGGTCTGGCCGGACCCGGCGGCGAGGATTACGGTCGTGTTGTGAACAGCGCGGCAGAGATCCTGCTCTTCCTCATCGGGGTGTCCATGGGGCTGTTCGTCCTGATCACCCTGCTCGTCCTGCTGCCCGGCCGCGGCCCCGCCCGGCCCCGCTCGGGCCCCGTCTGGCTCGGCGGCCCCTCCAGGAGCGAGCGCGGGGTGAGCACCTCCGGCCTGGCGCTGGCCGACCGCGTACCGGACTGGGCCGACGTCCCAGAACACGACTGGGTGACCGCCGCGGAAACCGCCGAACCCAGCGCCCGCACAGGCGGCGCCTCCGCCGGCTGGTGACCCCCATGCCCCACCTCCCCGGCCCCGCCAAGGCCCCCATGCAACCTCTGACGCCGGCCCACTCCCGTCGCGGAGCCCCGCCCACCGCCCGCTTCACCACCGGCCGAGGGCTGACCGCAGCCCGTCCCACCACCTGGCGAGGTGCGTCATGCGAGGACTGACCGCCGCACAGGCCGACGACATCCGGCAGGCATTGCACACCGCCGAGCGGCGCAGCGGCCTGCGCTTCGGCCTCTTCATCGGCGAACCCGTCGGCGGCCGGCGCCGCTTCGCCGAACGCCTGCACGCCGCACTCGGCCCGGGAGCCCCCGACGCCGTGGTCATCTTCGTCGACCTGACCGGACGCGGCCTGGAGATCGTCACCGGCGAGAACGCGAGGCGCCGCCTCAGCGACGGCGCCTGCCGACTGGTCGGGATGTCGATGGCCACCGCATTCAGCGTCGGCGACCTGGCGGGCGGCCTCCTGTACGGCATCGCCGCCCTCGGCGAACACGCCACCGCCCGCCGCTGACCCACCCACCCCGCTACGCCGAAGCCGGCCGCAGTGGGGTCACCCACGTCGCCGAGACGTCCCCGCTCTGGTCGCCCCGCTCCGCCGGAGTGGTCATCCACACCCGAAAGCGGGGCCAGAGAAGGCAGCGCAGTTACAGGCGTTCGAGCAGGGTGACGATGTGGCGGCTGACGCCCTCCAGCAGCGTCGCGGGCTCGATGGGCGCCTCGGCGACCGCCGAGAACAGCGACGGCAGGCCGGGCAGCGGGAACCCGTCGTCCTTGAGCGCCGCCGCGCCCACCGCGTTCTTGTCGAGCGAGGCCCGGCTGCGCTCCCAGGCATCCAGCACCTCCTCAGGGGACGGCACCCCGAACCCGTGCCCGACCGGCGCCGCGTGCCGCAGCCGTACGAGCGGGGTCTCGGCGAAGGCCAGCGCCGTACGGGCCCGCGTCTCCAGGTCGGCGCGCGGCTCGGGATCGATCCAGTCCATGGCCGTGCAGGGGTTGCGGCAGGTGGCCGCGCACACGGCCAGCGCCCCGGCGACCTGGCTGTGCTGCCGGTCGAAGTACGCCCGCCACCCCTCGGCCGGCTCCACGGAAACGCGCAACGTCCGGTTGGTGGCGGACTGCTCGGACTTGGTGTGATCGCAGTCCCGATCCCCGATCACCCCGAACCGGCTGCCCACCGCGCTCAGCCCCTCAGGCCACCGCGCCGGATCACCTGCGTGCCCGAGCTGTGGCTCGAAGGCCAGCAACGGCAGGTACTCGCTGGCGATGTGCACGGTTGCGATCATCGGGCTGAGCTCGCGCCGGTGCCACCGGGCCGCGATGACCTCGAGCAGCAGCCCGTACGCGGGCCGCAGCGACTCCAGGGCACCGCGCGGCTGCTCGCGCGGGGTCTGCGGCATGTGGCAGGCACGGGCACGCCGCCGCAGGTCGGCGGGCACCACCCGCGCCTCGGCCGCGAAGTCCTCGGCGTCCAGCGAGAGCAACCGATGCCCGAACTCGCACACCTCCTCGATCTCCCCGGCGGGCGCGAGCGCACCGAGGTCGGCGAAGGCGTAACGACGGGCAAGGGCGATGAACAGGTCACGAGTCGAGTCCACGCGACGACTTTCTCACGATCAGCGCCCGATGACGGACATGCGCCCCTCGTTCCCCCAGCCCCGCAATCCACCGCGAAGCGCAGGAGCAGGGCGAGGAAAGGGGCGGGGAGCAGTCCGGAGCCGGCGGCAGGCCGGGCGGCCCGGTCAAGGGCAGGGGGCGCGGATGCACTGGACGTCGCCCGTCGGTTTGCTGACCGTGGGCTCCGACGTCGGCTCCTCCGGGCCCGGCGGGGTCGTCGGCTCCGCCGTCGGCGTCGGCTCGGAAGACGTCGTGGGCGGGGAGCTGGGGGTGCGGGTCGGGGTGGTGGGGGTGGAGGTCGGGTGGGAGACGCTGGGCGCGGGGGTGCTGGATGCCGACGGCTTCGACGCGGGGGAGCGCCGCACGGGGTGGGCCGTGGGGCGCTTGGGGGTGGCCGTCGGGGTGGGAGGCACGATGTCGACCGGGGTGCCGAGGAAGGTGGGCGGCGAGACGTTGGCGCCGCCGCTCGTCGGCTCGGCGGGGCGCCACCACACGGTCCCGGCCACGACGGCGGTGACGATGACGGCGATGAGCATGGTGAGCCCCGCCCGCAGTGTCTTGTTGCGGCGCCGCGGCGCGGGCAGCTCGCGGGGAGCGCTCAGCGCCTTGCGCGCCGCCTCGGCCATCTGCGGCGCGGACTGCCAGCGCGCGTCGGGCGACTTCTCCAGCGCCCTGGTGACGACCTGCCGTGGCCCGGGCGGCACACTGTCGGGCAACCGGGGCACGGGGGAGTTGAGGTGCTTGAAGATGATCTGTACGGGAGTGTCGCCCTGGAACGGCAGCTCCCCGCTCAGGCACTCGTACGCCACCACCCCCAGCGCGTAGACGTCGACCGCGGGCGTCACGTCGCTGGCGGTGGCCATCTCGGGAGCGCAGTAGCCGGCCGAGCAGAGCATGGTGCCGGTGGCCGTGAGCTGCCCCGCCGAGGCGGAGTGGGCGATGCCGAAGTCGGTGAGCACCACGCCGCCATGGGCCCTGACCATGAGGTTGGCCGGCTTGACGTCGCGATGCACGATGCCCTGGGCGTGGGCGGCGGTGAGCGCGTCGGCGACCTCGGCGACCAGCCGCATGGTGGTCTCGACGCCGAGCGGCCCGCGCCGCAGCACGCGGTCGAGCGACTCGCCCTCGACGTAGGCCATCACCAGGAAGCTGACCCGGCGCCCCTCGACCTCGCAGACGCCGTAGTCGTAGACGTCGACGACGCCGGGGTGGCGCAGCGTGGCCATGGCCCTGGCTTCGTTCTGGAAGCGCTGGATGAAGGTCGGGTCTTCGCTGAGCGCGGGCATCAGCACCTTGACCGCGACCGTGCGCCCGAGCACGGTGTCGTCGGCACGCCACACCTCGCCCATGCCGCCGCCGCCGAGACGGTCGCCGAGCACGTAGCGGTCGTTGAGGGTGGTCCCCGCGCCTAGCACCGTTCGAGGCTAACACCGCACCCGGGGTGCCATCGTCAACTCGATGTAGCCGGTAGGCCACGGAGACCTACCGGCTGTGACCGATCAACCTGCCGCCGCGGCGTCCTTCTCCCGGTTGCGCAGCGCGCGGCCGACGCCGTCGGCGCCCTCGAGGATGAGCCTGCGCAGCGCCTGCGGCGGCTGCGCCTCGGTGAGGAAGCGCTGGGCGGCCTCGACCGTGGCGGGCTCGATGAGGAACGAGGGGAAGCAGCCGACGGCGAACGTCGAGGCCTGGTCGAACGTCCACTCCTTGTAGATGCGGCCGACCTCGGCGAAGTACTTCTCCCTGTACGGAGCCAGCAGGTCGATGTGGTGCGGGTCCTGGAAGCCGCCGATGGTAGCCCTGGCGATGTGGTTGGCCAGCTCGCCGCCCACGATGCGCTCCCACGCCGCCGCCTTGGCCTCGGCCGTCGGGATGGCCGCCCGGCACGTGGCGGCCGAGCGCTCACCGGTGGCCGTGGGGTCGCGCCGCAGCTCGGCCTCGATGTCGCCCTCGCCGCACCGGCCACCGGACACGAGCGCCTGCAGCAGCGTCCAGCGCAGGTCGGTGTCGACGGCCAGCCCGTCGGGCACCGAGGTGCCGTCGAGGATGCCCTGGATCAGGTCGAGGTCGCCGCCCGAGGTGGCGACCCCCGCGAACGCCTGCACGAAGGCGAGCTGGTGGTCGGAGCCCGGCGCGGCGGAGCCGAGCAGCGAGCGCAGCTCGGTGGCCAGCAGCGCGAGGCCCTCGGGCTGCCAGGCCGGGTCGGCGTACTGCTGCGCGGCCTGGCGGGCCTGGCGCAGCACGGCCTGCAGGACCGTGATGTCGGTGACGGTGGCCGCGCCGGAGACGACGAGCTTGACGTAGTCGCGGGCGGGCATCTCGCCGTCGCGGGTCATGTCCCAGGCCGCCGACCAGCACAGGGCGCGCGGCAGCGACTCGGTGATCTTCGCGATGCCGCCGTCGACGAGCGTGCGCAAGGAGGCGTCGTCGAGGCGGATCTTGGCGTAGGTGAGGTCGTCGTCGTTGAGCAGCACCAGGTCGGGCTGCTCCTCGCCGACGAGCTGGGCCACCTCGGTACGGGCGCCGACGACGTCCAGTTCGACCCGCTTGGTCCGGGTGAGGGTGCCGCCGGAGAGCGAGTACAGGCCGATCGCGATGCGGTGCGACCGCAGCGTCGGGTAGTCGGCCGGAGCCTCCTGCAGCACCTCGAACTTGGTGAAGCGGCCCCCGGACACCTCGAACTCCGGCCGCAGCGTGTTGACCCAGGAGGTCTCCAGCCACTCCTTCGACCAGGCCGACAGGTCGCGCCCGGAGGTGCGCTCCAGAGCGTCGAGCAGGTCCTTCAGCTCGGTGTTGCCCCAGGCGTGCTCGGCGAAGTAGTCGCGGACGCCGGCCAGGAAGTTGTCCAGCCCCACGTACGCGACGAGCTGCTTGAGCACGGAGGCGCCCTTGGCGTAGGTGATGCCGTCGAAGTTGACCTCGACCGCCTGCATGTCGGGGATGTCGGCGGAGATGGGGTGGGTGGAGGGCAGCTGGTCCTGGCGGTAGGCCCAGGCCTTCTCCACGTTCGCGAACGTCGTCCACGCGCCGCCGCCCCACCGGGTGGCCTCGGCCTGGGCGAGCACCGACATGTAGGTGGCGAACGACTCGTTCAGCCACAGGTCGTCCCACCAGCGCATGGTGACGAGGTCGCCGAACCACATGTGGGCCATCTCGTGCAGGATCGTCTCGGCGCGCCGCTCGACGACGGCGTCGGTGACGCGGGAGCGGAAGACGTAGTCCTCCAGGAACGTCACGCAGCCCGCGTTCTCCATGGCGCCGGCGTTGAACTCGGGCACGAAGAGCTGGTCGTACTTGCCGAAGGGGTAGCGCACGCCGAACACGCGGTGGAAGAAGTCGAAGCCCTGCCGGGTGACCTCGAGGATGTTGTCGGCGTCGAGGTGCTCGGCGAGCGAGGCGCGGCAGTAGATGCCGAGCGGGATGCCGTCGTGCTCGGAAGTCACCTTGTGGTACGGCCCGGCGACGAGCGCGGTGATGTAGGTGGACATGACCGGCGTGGGCGGGAACTCCCACCGCTTGGCGGTCTGCCCGGGCACGTCGCTCACCGTCTCCGCGGCGGCGTTGGAGACGACCTCCCAGTCGCCCGGCGCCAGCACGGTGAGCTTGAAGGCGGCCTTGAGGTCGGGCTGGTCGAAGCAGGCGTACATGCGGTGGGCGTCGGCCGTCTCGAACTGGCTGTGCAGGTAGACCTTCTGGTCGACCGGGTCGACGAAGCGGTGCAGGCCCTCGCCGGTGCGCATGTAGCTGCAGCGGGAGTCGACGACGAGCTCGTTGGCGGCGGCCAGGGACGGCAGCGGGAAGCGCCCCCGCTCGGCGTCGTAGGCGGAGACGTCGAGGTCCTCGCCGTTGAGCGTGACCCGCCTGACCTCGGCGCCGTGCAGGTCGATGAAGGTGGACGACCCCGGGGCCGTGCTGGTGAAGCGGACCTTCGTGACGCTCTCGAAGCGCTCGTCTCCCTCGGTCAGGTCGAGTGCCACGTCGTACGACTCGACCGTCAACAGCCGGGCGCGCTCACGAGCCTCGTCCCGGGTCAGGTTGCCTGCCAACTTGCGCTCCTTTTCACCACTTCGTCGGGGTTGTCCGTATCCTGCCACGCCGGGAATAGGACCCGAACCACCTCAGGTTACGGGCTGACATGACAGAGAAGATTCCCGTGGATCTCTGGTTCGATCCTGCCTGTCCGTTCGCCTGGATCACCTCACGATGGCTGCTCGAAGTCGAGAAGGTCAGGCCGATCGAGCCGCGGTGGCGGCAGATGTCCCTCTACTTCCTCAATGAGGACAAGGACGTCCCCGCCGACTACCTCGAGCGGGCCGCCAAGGGCATGGGCTCCGTACGCGTCGTCGCCGCGGCCGCCGCCAAGCACGGCGAGCAGGTCATCGGCCCGCTCTACACCGCGCTCGGCACCCGCCTGCACGACGAGGGCCTCGGCAAGGAGCCCGAGCGGTTGCGCGAGGTCATCGAGGGCGCGCTCGACGAGGTCGGCCTCGACCGCTCGCTCGCCGACGAGATGCGCTCCGAGGAGTGGGACCCGGCCATCCGCACCTCCCACGAGGAGGGCATCGGCCTGGTCGGCGAGGAGGTCGGCACCCCGATCATCCGCGTCGGCCAGAACGCCTTCTTCGGCCCGGTCATCACCAAGATCATTCGTGGCGAGGACGCGGGCAAGCTCTGGGACGGCGTCCTCATGGTCACCCAGTACGAGGACTTCTTCGAACTCAAGCGCACCAGGACCAGGCGCCCGCAGTTCGACTGACACTCCGGGAAGAAGAAAAGCCGGTCGCGGTGTAAAGGGCTTATCCCCGAGTGCGGATGAGCCCTCGCGTCCCGGGCCGGGTCGCTGTCAGGATGGGTCCATGCGTCAGCTGTACATCGGCGGCTCCTGGACCGCGTCGGCATCCGACGAACCCATCGAGGTCGTGAACCCGGCCACAGAAGACGTCATCGATCATGTGCCCGCCGGCACGCCCGACGACGTCGAGGCGGCGGTGGCCGCAGCCGGGCGAGCCTTCCCCGAGTGGTCGCGCACGCCCGCCGCCGAGCGCGGCAGACTGCTCGCCGAGGCCGCCGAGCTGCTGAGACAGCGCTCGCACGACATGGCCAAGACCATCGCGACCGACATGGGCGCGCCGCTGGGGTTCGCGCTCAAGGTGCAGACGCTCACGCCCGCCGCCGTCCTCGCCTCCTACGCCGAGCTGGCCGGGAGCCACCCGCGCGAGTCGCGGGTCGGCAACTCGCTGGTCGTGAAGGAGCCGGTGGGGGTCGTCGCCGCCATCACGCCGTGGAACTACCCGCTGCACCAGGTCGTGTGCAAGGTCGCGCCCGCGCTGGCCGCCGGCTGCACCGTGGTGCTCAAGCCGAGCGAGGTGGCGCCGCTCGCCGCGTACGCACTGGCCGAGATCTTCGACGAGGTGGGCCTGCCGCCGGGAGTGTTCAACCTGGTCAGCGGCCGCGGGCCGGTCGTCGGCGAGGCCATGGCCGCCCACCCGGGCGTCGACATGGTCTCCTTCACCGGCTCCACCGCCGCGGGCCGCCGGGTGGCCGCGCTCGCCGCCGAGACCGTCAAGCGGGTGGCGCTGGAGCTGGGCGGCAAGTCCGCCAACCTCATCCTGCCCGACGCCGACCTGCCGCTCGCGGTCAAGGTCGGCGTGGCCAACTGCTTCGTGAACGCGGGCCAGACCTGCTCGGCGTGGACCCGCATGCTCGTCCAGCGCGACCAGTACGACGAGGCCGTCGGGCTGGCCGTCGAACTGGCCCGCGGCTACCGCGTCGGCGACCCCTTCGACGAGTCCACCAAGGTCGGGCCGCTGGTGTCGGCCGCCCAGCGCGACCGGGTGACCCGCTACGTCAACCGGGGCCAGGAGGAGGGTGCCAGGCTGGTGGCGGGCGGCACCGAGCGGCCGCACGAGCGCGGCTACTACGTCGAGCCCACGGTCTTCGCGGCCGTCGAGCCGGGCATGACGATCGAGCAGGAGGAGATCTTCGGCCCGGTGCTGTCGCTCATCCCGTACTTCGACGAGGACGACGCCGTCAAGATCGCCAACGGCACCCCCTACGGCCTGGCCGGCGCGGTCTGGGCGGGCACCGACGAGCGCGCGCTCGACGTCGCCCGCCGCCTGCGCACCGGCCAGGTGGCCGTCAACGGCGGCCGCTTCAATCCGATGGCCCCCTTCGGCGGCTACAAGCAGTCGGGCCTGGGCCGCGAGCTGGGCGAGCACGGCCTGGAGGAGTTCTTGGAGGTCAAGTCGCTGCAGCTCTAGACGATCAGCCCGCCCGTGGCCAGGACGTTCTGGCCGGTCACCCACCGCCCGTCGGGGCCGGCCAGGAACGCGACCACGGCCGCGATGTCGTCGGGCCTGCCCAGCCGTCCCAGCGCGGTCATGGCCGGCGTCTGCGCCAGCGCCTCCGGCGGGTTGGCGCCACGCAGCATGTCGGTGTCGGTGGCGCCGGACGAGACCACGTTGACCGTGATGCCGCGCCCGCCCAGCTCGCGCGCCGCCACCTTGGCGAACTGCTCCATCGCCCCCTTGCTGCCGCAGTAGAGGGCCAGGGTGGGGGCGGGCACCCGCGTGTTGAGCGAGGAGACGTTGACGATGCGCCCGCCGTCGCGCATCACCCGGCCCGCCCACTGGACGGCCAGGAAGACCGCCTTGGCGTTGACCGCGAACACCCGGTCGTAGTCGTCGCCGGTGATGGCGTCGATGGGTTTCTGGGCCTCGGCGGTGGCGGCGTTGTTGACCAGGATGTCGAGGCCGGGCAGCCGCGCCTCCGCCTCGGCGAACAGCCGCCGCAGGTCCTCCTCGTCGCCGAGGTCGGCGCGTACGGCGTGTGCTCCCGTCTCCTTGGCGACCTGCTCGGCCGCCTCGGTGGAGCTCTGGTAGCAGAAGACGACCTCGGCGCCGTCGGCGGCCAGCCGCTCGACGATCGCCCTGCCGATGCCCCTGGAGCCGCCGGTGACCAGTGCGCCCTTGCCGGAGAGTACGCTCATGCCGCCAAGCTACGCCTTGAGCATGATCGTTCGGGCCTCGGTTCGCGGCAGGCGATCGATGTAGAGCTTGCCGTCGAGGTGGTCGGTCTCGTGCTGCATGCAGCGGGCCAGCGAGCCGCGCGTCCTGAGGCGTACGGGCCGCTGCAACCGGTCGAGCCCCTCCACCGACACGCCCGCGGCGCGCGCGACCGGCGCATAAAGCGGCACGCGGGTGCCGCGGTCGGTCACCGACAGGCAGCCCTCCTCGTCGATCACCTCTTCAGGGTCGTCCACGGTCAGGACCGGGTTGATCACGTGGCCCTTCCGGCCGGCGATGTCGTAGACGAACAACCGCCGCGACACGCCGATCTGCGGGCCGGCCAGACCGACGCCGTTGACCGCGTACATGGCCTGGAACATCTCCTCGATGAGCCTGCGCAGCTCGCGGTCGAAGTCCGTCACCGGCTCCGCGGGCGTGCGCAGGACGGGGTCGCCGAGGGCCCGGATCTCTCGCATGACTCTGCTCTCGCCTCTCGTGTAAGGACTGGGTGTGCGTAGGAGTCATTACTCTACCGAGCGGGAACCTCTCGCCGGGGGGCTGTGGAAGACTGGCACCGTGCGTGTCTACATCGGTGCCGACCATGCCGGCTATGAGCTCAAGAACCACCTCGTGTCCTGGCTGAAGGACCACGGGCACGAGGTGACCGACTGCGGTCCCTTCGTCTACGACGCCGAGGACGACTATCCCGCGTTCGTCCTGCGCGCCGCCGAGGGCGTCGCCGGCGACCCGGGCAGCCTGGGCATCGTGATCGGCGGATCGGGCAACGGCGAGCAGATCGCCGCCAACAAGGTGCGCGGCATCCGCGCCGCGCTCGCCTGGAGCGAGGAGACGGCCGGCCTGGCCCGCGAGCACAACAACGCCAACATCGTCAGCGTCGGCGCCCGCATGCACTCCACCGAGGAGGCCACCAGGTTCGTGGAGGTCTTCCTGTCCACGTCGTTCTCCGGCAGCGAGCGCCACAGCAGGCGCATCGCGCAGCTGACCTCCTACGAGACCATCGGCCAGCTGCCCTCGCTCCCTTAGCCCTTGCGCTTGGCCTCGCGCCTGGGCATCTCGTCGCGCAGGGGCCGCCTGTCGGCGGCCTCCTGCTGTTGCTTCGACGGTCGCGACACGTCGCGGGCCCGCATGGCGACGACCGGCGTGATCTGCAGACTTTGCAAGGCCATGCCGTCGAGCCTACGCCAGGGTCGCCGGGCGGGTCAGAAGACCAGCCCCGTCCACGGCTTCGGGCTCCACGACATCGCCGTGGCCAGCCTGTGCACGACGCCCGCGGTGTGCTCGCGCAGCAGCCCCGCCTGCAGCTGCTCGCCGAGCATCCCGTCGCCGAGGTACGCCGAGCCGAGCGAGGCCACCGGCAGCGTGACGTCCGGCTCGTCGTCCACCGGCTTGCACGTGGCGCCCGTCAGGTCGGCGGTCAGCCGCCAGCGCCGCGCGTTCCACGGGCAGACGTCGTCCTCGACCTCGATCACCACGTCCACCGGCGCCGAGTACGACCGGGCCGAAAGCGCCCTGTCCACCTCGACCAGCCGCACCCACAGCTCGTCCGACCAGCGGGCGCGGACCTGCCGCTGGTCGGCCAGCAGCGCGATCAGCGGGTCGTCGACCGGCCTGCCGTACGTCTCGACGCGGGTGACCAGGTCGCGGTCGAGCACGTTGCGCCAGAGCAGCGCGTACGCGGCCGGGTCGGCCGCCTCCAGCTCGCCCAGCATCAGCGTGCCCGCCGGGATGTCGTTGTCGTCCCACGACGACTTGATGCGGAACAACGCGTAGCCGCGCACGCCCTGGTCGTCCTCGGCCAGGATCGCCCGCAGCGGGCCGCGCCCCGCCTGGTCGGCCTCCTCGTCGGCGAGGATGCCCGTCCAGTGGTGCGCGTTGCGCTCGTAGCGGCCGGGGCGCCGCGTGACGACGGCGGCGAACAGCTTCTCCAGCTCCTCGCGCACCTGCGCGGGCTTGGCCACCCTGATCCGCAGCGACGGGTCATGGGGGCCGTTCCGCACGAACGCCGAGCGGCGGGTGTCGATGCGGAACGGCAGGTTGGTGGAGGCCCTGCCGTAGCCGTACCGGCCGTAGATGAGGGACTCGGACGCGTAGAGCGCGGCCACGGGCTCGCCGCGCTCACGGATGTCGGACAGCTGCCTGCGCATGAGCGCGGACAGCACCCCGCGCCGGCGGTGGGAGGGCAGCACGCTGACGGCCGTCACCCCGGCGACGGGCAGCTGCCCGCCGGGGACCGTCATCGTGAAGCTGTAGACGGAGGTGACGCCGGCCATCTGGTCGCCGTCGAAGGCCGCGAGCGTGCGGTCGAACTCCGTCTCGGCCTTGGCCCGCTCGACCTTGGCGGGATGGGGCGCCCACCCGAACGCCTCTTCGAGCACCTGGGCGTAGACCGGGAACTCGGACTCGTCAATCGGACGGATCGGGTACGTCATCCGTCCACGGTAGGAGCGGGCAAAGGGGTGAGGCCACCGAATATACCTGCTTAATGATCAAGGCGTTGGTCAAGTGGGCTGCCCAAACAGGGGTCAGACCGATACAGTCAGGCGCATCATGAGTTCCCGTCCGGCGCCGCTGATCCCGCCACGGGTCCGCGCCGCCCTGGTGCGGGTGCCCTTCCTCGTGCATGTCGTCCGCTTCGTCCGGCGCGTGCTCATCGCCCGTGACCGCAACCTGCTCATCACGCTCATCGTGCTGGCGCTCGTCATCGGATTCCTCGCGGCCGAGGTCTCCAACGAGTGGTTCTCGCCGTCGCTGCTCATCCTCGTCACGCTCGTCGGCGGGCTCCAGCTCCGGCTGCGCAGCCTGATCAAGCTGCTGGTGGGCGTCGGGGTCTCGCTGGGCTACGTCGCGGTCAACCTCGGCGCGGGCCGGGTGGGGCTCGGGCTCGGCGTGACGATCCTGTTCACCACCGTGCTCGCCGTGCTCATGGCCCGCACCAGGGGCGTGCTCGGCGTCCAGGGCCTGCGCGGCGACGCCATGCTGCTGGAGCTGCGCGACCGGCTGAAGAGCCAGGGCGAGCTGCCCCAGCTGCCGAAGGACTGGGGCGCGAAGGTCGTGCTCAAGCAGGCGGGCGGCTCGTCGTTCGGCGGCGACTTCCTGGTCTCGAGGCGCGACGGCGACTCCGTCGAGATCGCGCTGGTCGACGTCTCGGGCAAGGGCGTCGACGCCGGCACCCGGGCGCTGCTGCTGTCGGGGACGTTCGGCGGCCTGCTCGGCTCGGTCGACGACTTCCTGCCCGCCTGCAACGCCTACCTGCACAGACAGCACGGCGACGAAGGCTTCGTCACGGCCGTCCACCTGCGCCTCGACCTCGCCACCGGCGACTACACGATCACCTCGGCTGGCCATCCGCCGGTCGTGAAGTTCGACGCCGGCACCGGCAACTGGCAGGTCGCCTCGGCCAAGGGCGTCGTGCTCGGCGTGGTGCCCGACCTGCACTGCGAGCCCGACAGCGGCACCCTGCGCAAGGGCGACGCGCTGCTGCTGTTCACCGACGGCCTCATCGAGCAGCCCGGCCGCGACATCGACGCCGGGCTCGACCGGCTGCTCGGCGAGGCCGAGCGGCTGCTGCCGTCCGGCTTCCGCGACGGCGCCAGGGCCCTGGTCAACGCCATGGCCTCCGGCCACAACGACGACTGCGCGCTGGTGCTCATCTGGCGACCGTGACGTTTCACACGGGACGAGTCGTGACACCGGTCACTTTCAGCCGACGCCGCCCGGCTGAGATCCTCTAGGGGGTCGGGCCCCGGCGGAGCGGCGCGGCTCCACCGGGTCCCGTCACGTGGCTCCTCCCGTCACAGCCAGCCGCAGTCACTCGCGATGCGCACCGCGTCGAGCCGGTTGCGGGCGCCCGTCTTGCACATGATGCGCGACAGGTGGTTGCGCACGGTGCCGACCGACAGGAACAACTCGTCGGCGATCTCCGTCGAACGGGCGCCGCCCGCCGCGATGCGCAGCACGTCGAGCTCGCGCCTGGTCAGCGGGTTGGTGGCGCACTCCAGCGCGGCCACGGCCAGCTCCGCCTCGATCGCCCGATGGCCCGCGGCCACCTGGCGCACGCCGTCCGTGAGGTGCTCGGGGCGTACGCACAGGCTCATGAAGCCCAGCGCGCGACCCGCCAGCGCCTCGCGGACCTGCGCCGGGTTGGGGGCGGCCGACAGGAGCAGCACCCCGCAGCGGGGCGCGTGCTCGGCGAGCAGGGCGCTCGCCGGCCGTCCCGGAAGGTCGAGATCGACGACCGCCACGTCGGGATCGGCGTCCAGCGCCGCACGGACCACCTCGTCGGCGTGTCCTGCCTCGGCGACCACCCGCATGTCGGGCTCGGCTCCGAGCGTGGCGAGCAGACCACGGCGCACCAAGGGAAGGTGCTCGGCGATCAGTATGCGGATCAAGACGTCCCCCTCCGTCGTCTCTTAGGGTGATCGTCTGATCGCACCCTGTCAATGCCTGTCAAAAGCGGTACGCCGTGCGGCGTGGCGAGTTCGACTACTCTGGGGCTGTCGGACCTTTCGTCTGTCCTTATCGTTCGCCGGGAGCGCGTCTAGATGAACTGGCTCTACGCCGTGGGGATCATCCTCTTCCTCCTCGGCCTGATGGTCTCCATCGCGCTGCACGAGCTCGGTCACCTGGTCCCCGCCAAGCTCTTCGGGGTCAAGGTCACCCAATACATGGTGGGTTTCGGCGGCACCGCGTGGTCCCGGCGCAAGGGCGAGACCGAATACGGCATCAAGTGGATCCCGTTCGGCGGCTACATCCGCATGATCGGCATGCTGCCGCCGCGTCCCGGCGACGACCCGACCAAGGTGCGCAGCACCGCCACCGGGCCGTTCCAGGGGCTGATCGAGTCGGCCCGCGACGCCGCCCAGGAAGAGGTGCGGCCGGGCGACGAAGAGCGCGTCTTCTACCGCAAGAAGTGGTGGCAGAAGGTCATCATCATGTCGGGCGGCCCGGCGATGAACTTCGTGCTCGCCTTCGTCTTCTTCAGCATCCTGCTGGTCGGCATCGGCCTGCCCACCTGGGCCCCGATCGTCTCGCCCGACACCAACACGTGCGTGATCCCGATCTCCGAGCAGCGCGCGCAGTGCACGCCCGCCGACAAGCCGACCCCGGCCGCCCAGGCCGGCATGAAGCCGGGCGACGAGATCGTCGCCTTCGACGGCAAGAAGATCACTTCCTGGGACGACGCCACCAAGCTCATCCGCTCCCACGGCCCCGGTCCGGCCAAGGTCGGCATCGTCCGCGACGGCAAGCCGATGACGCTCGACGTCACGCTCATCGCCCAAGACCGGCCCAACCTCGACGACCCGACGAAGATCGACAGGAACGTCGGCTTCCTCGGCGTGCTGCCCACCGAGGTCATGCAGAAGCAGAGCATCGGCCAGGTGGTCGGCTACATGGGCGATCTGTCGGTCAGGGTCGCGGGCTCCCTGGTCAACCTGCCCAACAAGATGGTCGGCGTCTGGCACGCCGCCTTCTCCGGCGAGGAGCGCGACCCCGAGGGCCCGGTCGGCGTGGTCGGCGCGGGCCGCATGGGCGGCGAGATCCTCGCCTCCGACCTGTCGACCGAGAAGAAGATCGCCATCTTCGTCAACCTGCTGGCCGGCTTCAACCTGGCGATCGGCATGTTCAACCTGCTGCCGCTGCTGCCGCTCGACGGCGGTCACATCGCGGGCGGCCTGTGGGAGGGCATCAAGCGGGCCTACGCCAGGATCATGCGCAGGCCGGAGCCCGCCTATGTGGACATCGCCAAGGTGCTGCCGGTGACGTACGCGGTGGCGATCGTCATGATCATCATGGCGGGCCTGCTCGTCTACGCCGACCTGGTCAACCCGCTCACGCTGACGAACTGACCCCCTGCCGGTCCGCCGGGGTCACCAGCTCAGCACCCGCAGCCGCGCCCGCTCCCCGGCGGGTCGCGCCTGCCCGCGCAGCTCGGGCACGGCGTCGCGCAGCACCGAGATCCCGAGCGGCACGAGCACCAGGCACAGGGCGGCGCCCGACAGGACGCCGTCGACCAGCTCGCTCCTCTTCAGCACGCCGGTCCACAGCCACCCGGAGAACACGAACAGCGCGAGCCGCCCGGTGCCGAACACGCCCGAACGGAAGGCGGCCGCGCCGAGGACCAGCGTCCCGAGGTAGAGGCCGAAGGCCGCCGAGACCGGCACCCGCCAGGGCCCGTAGGAGATGTCCGCATACAGGTCCATGACGATCGCGGTCGTCCGCTCCAGCCCGAGCGTCCCGACGAGCCGCAGGGCCGTCTCGTCCACCCCGGCCCAGTACAGGCGCGAGAACAGGCCCACGACCAGCAGCGCGCCGCCCAGGAGGGCCGCCCGGGGCGAGCGCGTGGCGACCACCCTGGCCAGCGTGGCGAAGGCCAGGCACAGCACGATGGCGCCTGCCGTGTAGAGGGCGTACCCGGCCGTGGCGAGCCCGGGGTTCACGACGTACGCGGCCAGTTGCTCGGGCGCGGCGAACGGCTGCGCGGCGAAGGACGCCCGCTGCTCCGGTGTGAAGTCCGCCGTGCTCCACGCCAGATGACGCAGCGCCAGCCCGGTGAACCACAGGAGCGGTCCGAGCACCAGGGCGCCGCCGCCGAGGAGCCGCCCGGGAAACCAGGCGTTGTGGTGGACCGACGGGGGAGTGAGAGTGATCGATGACATGACGCTCACCCTGGCGTGCGGGAGAAGACCGCCGCACCTGCCGTTCGTCAGGTGCGGGATACCTCTTTCGTACTGGCGGAGAGTCTTTTCGGAGTGCGTGAATGGCAGCCGTCAGGATCGGCCTCAATCGGGTTGAATCCATCCGGGCAGCGCGTCGTCAGGGACCGAAGCTCCAGACGTTGCCGATCGGGCGCCCGCCGCGTCGCAGGACGGTGCCGAGCAGCGCGGTCAAAGCTGGTGGGGTGGAGGAGACGGCCGGGGAATAGGCAGGTTCCGTCGTGGAGGTGGCGAGCGGTGCCATCGCTGCGCGGGGTGGGATGTTGGTTGATCAGGTCTGCGAGCGGACCGGGAAGAACGACGTTCGCGGCGCCGAGGCTGAGCTCGGTGAGTCCGTGGGCGTGCCCGTACACCGTCCGGCCAACCCGGAAATTGGCCGGCAATTGGCCACGTGCCAACGCACAGAACGACCTTGGAGGACGCCACCCTCGCAGACCCGACGACCGGCTGAAACGCCTTCTTCAGAGTGCGAAAAGCGCATCAGGTGCTATTCGTCCCCTTTTCAGTTCATCGAGATGTGCACGTGGTCGTAGTGGTTCTCGGTGATGCTGCCGCGGTCGGACATCGTGCGCCAGCCGCTGCCGGAGTTGATGCGCTGCTTCCAGATCACGTACTTCACGCCGAGCTTGTCCTTGTTCTGCAGCGCCCACTCCGCGAGGCGGTCGCCGAGCGCGTTGTTGGCGGCCGTGGGCATGCTGCCGCCGGTGCTCATCATGAAGTCGCAGGCCCGGCCGAGCGGGTGCTCGCCGCTGGAGCCCCCGCGGAAGCAGCCCACCGTGAACGGCAGCGCGAAGTTCTTCTCCACCTGGGCCTTCATCAGCCGCGTACGCGGGGTGATGTTGTCGGTGCCGCCGGGCAGCTCGGGCGCCCACGTGCCGTTGGACTTGCGGCCCGTGGCGACCGGCACCAGGTCCTGCAGCTTCTTCTCGATGTCCTTGATGACGTCCTCGGCCTCGCGGCGCTGGCCGGCGACCGTGGCGGCGTCCGACTTGATCTTGGCCGTCAGCGCGGCGGCCTCCTCGCTGGCCTTCTTGCGCTCGTCACGGGCCTGGGCCACGCTCTGCACGACGGCCTGCTGCTCGGCGGTGAGCTGTTCGAGCAGGGCCGCGCTGCCGCCGTTGCTGGGCAGCATGAAGCCGGGCAGCGACGGGTCGATGTTCTGGTAGCGCAGGCGGGCGATCTCGGCGACCCGCTGCTCGGCCGCGGCCAGCGTCTGCTCGGCGGCGGCCAGCTTGGCCTGGGCGTTCTTGGCGGCCTCCTGCGCCTCGGCCAGCTCGACCCGCTTCAGGTTGTACTTCTCGATGAGCTTGTCGACCTTGTTGTTGAGCTGCTTGAGCTGGGCGCGGAGCTCGGACTCGGTCGGTTTGGGCGCGGCCGTCGCGACGTTCGCCGGGAGGATGGCGAGGGCGGCGGCGGTGACGAGACCGATGGCAAGTTTCGCGGGGGACGAAGCCGCCACGTAAGAGTTCCTCTCCCTCTGCCGGCCGGGTTAGCTGACGGGTTCGGGCATGGAGCTCCCTACCGCTGTCGCGGATTCACCCCAAGGTGCGGATTGGGTCCCCGGCTCCCGGGCGACGCGCCCGGGATTAGGCGGGCGGTCGGCCGGGTTACGGCCGCCGCATATGGGGATATTAGTGGTAGATCACGAGTCATGCGACCTTAAGTAGAAATCTATTAGTGATCAATCTGTGACCGGAGCATACGCGCCGCTTCCTCCGGGCGTACGTCGTTCACGAACGCCCCCATCGCCGACTCCGAGCCGGCCAGGTACTTGAGCTTGTTCGGCGCCCGCCTGATGCTGAACAGCTCCAGGTGCAGGTACGCCAGCTCCCTCCCCGTGCGCACCGGTGCCTGGTGCCAGGCCGAGATGTACGGCATCACGACCCCGAACAGCCCGTCGAACGCCCGCAGCACCGAGGTGTAGAGCGGTGCGAACGCGGCCCGCTCCGCCTCCGTCAGCGCCGCCAGGTCGGGCACCTGCCGGTGCGGATATACGTGCACCTCGAACGGCCAGCGCGCCGCGGCGGGCACGAAGGCCGTCCACAGCTCGTTCGCGGCCACCACCCGCGTGCCCGCGGCCCGCTCGGCGGCCAGCACGTCGGCGAACAGGTTGCCGTTGTACCGCTGCGCGGCGCCGAGCTGCAGCTTCGTCCTCGGCGTGACGTACGGGTAGGCGTAGATCTGGCCGTGCGGGTGGGCGATGGTGATGCCGATCTCCTCGCCCCGGTTCTCGAAGCAGAAGACCTGCTCGACGCCCTCGATGGCGGACAGCTCCGCCGTGCGGTCGGCCCACGCCTCCATGACCAGCTCCACCTGGTCGTCGGAGAGCC
The DNA here is from genome assembly GCF_040609855.1 of Nonomuraea sp. NPDC004580. Lineage (NCBI taxonomy): Bacteria > Bacillati > Actinomycetota > Actinomycetes > Streptosporangiales > Streptosporangiaceae > Nonomuraea > Nonomuraea sp. NPDC004580. Next base: position 121,890 of record NZ_JBEXLH010000021.1, read on the forward strand.
TGGAGAAGGAGGAGTCGTGGTCGGAGGTGAAGCACACCACCTCACACCGCCCCACTCCCGGCCGGACCCCACTCAGCCCGCCCACATCCTCATAAGTCCCCAAATTTCCGGAAAAAGAGGGGAAGCGGTTCTCGAACACGACCACGTCGTAGTCGTACGACGGGATCTCCGTCGACCGCTCGTCGGTCGACGGGCACAACGGGCACTCGGCCGTGCCGCCCGTGGGCAGGAACGTCCGCGTCTGCCGGTGCCCCGCGATCGCGATCCACTCCTCGGTCAGCGGGTCGTAGCGCAGCTCGGAGGCCGGCGGCCGGGGCTCGAGGGGCCGGCGGTCGATCGCGCTCCTGTCGGCGTCGTCGCGCCGGTCGAAGTAGATCAGCTCCCGTCCGTCGGCGAGATGGGTGATGGTGCGCTTCACGAGCCCTCCGCGATGATCAGTTCGCCGACCCGTTCGGCCAGCTCAGTGCGTGCTTCCTCGGGCAGGCCCGCGTCGCTGACGACCACGTCGGCCTCGCTCAGCTCCGCGATCGTGCTGATGCCCACGGTGTTCCACTTCGTGTGGTCGGCGGGGACGACCAGCCGGGTCGCCGCCGCCACCAGCTCCCTGTCGGTCTCCGACTCCAGCAGGTTGGGCGTGGTGAACCCGGCCCGGACGCTCATCCCGTGCACGCCGAGGAAGAGCGTGTCGACGTGCAGGCGACGGATCGCGGCCACCGCGACCGGCCCCACCAGCGCGTCGGACGGCGTGCGCACGCCACCCGTCAGCACGACCGTCCGGTCGGCGCGCGGGTTGCGGTGGAAGACCTCGGCGACCGGGATCGAATTGGTGATCACGGTCAGCTCGGGCACGCCGATCAGGTGGTGCGCCAGCGCCCACGTGGTGGTGCCCGCCGACAGCGCGACGGCCGTGCCGGGGCGGACGAGCGTGGCCGCCTGCCGGGCGATGGCCTCCTTCTCCTGCTGCTGGCGGGCCGACTTGGCGGTGAAGCCGGGCTCCTCGGTCGAGCCGGGGCCCAGGGCGGTCGCGCCGCCGTGCACCTTCTCCAGCAGGCCGCGCTCGGCCAGCACCTCGAGGTCGCGCCTGATGGTCATGTCGGAGACGCCGAGCTCGCGTACGAGGTCGGCCACCCGTACGCCGCCGTTGCTGCGGACGCGTTCGAGGATCGCCTGCTGACGCTGCTGTGCGAGCACACCCGCTCCTTCCAACACATTCCACCAAATTATGACACGGATTTGTTGGGGAATGTTAGTTCGTGCGGAACGCTTGCGCTGGTCAGCGTGCCGGGAGACGTTGAAGGCGCAACCGGTGCCGATCAAGCGGAGGCGAGCTCATGGCCAGACGCGCACGTAAGGGCAGGGCACGCAAGAAGAAGAAGGCCAACCACGGCAAGCGCCCCACCGCGCGCTGACCTGCCGGGTGGCCGCCCGCGCGGCCACCCGGCGGCCTATCGCAGCCCCTATCCGTGCAGCCCCTATCCGTGCAGCCCCTATCCGGGCAGTTCCGTGAGCGCCAGGTCGATGCGCTCCTGCGGCAGCGAGTAGTCCTCCAGCTCATCGGCCAGATAGCGGTCGTAGGCGGCCAGGTCGAAGTGGCCGTGACCGCACAGCGCCGTCAGGATCACCTTCTCCTCGCCGCTCTCCTTGCAGCGCAGCGCCTCCGCGATGGTCTCCGCCAGCGCGTGCGTGGGCTCGGGCGCCGGCAGGATGCCCTCGGTGCGCGCGAACCGTACGCCGGCCGCGAAACATTCCCGCTGCGACCGGGTCACCGCCTCGAACAGGCCCAGCTCGTACATGTGCGACAGCAGCGGCGACATGCCGTGATAGCGCAGGCCGCCCGCGTGGATCGGGTCCGGCACGAACGAGTGGCCCAGCGTGTGCATCTTCAGCAGCGGCGTGAACCCGGCCGTGTCGCCGAAGTCGTAGGCGTACGCGCCGCGCGTGAACGACGGGCAGGCCGCCGGCTCGACCGCCCTGAACTCCGTCGCCAGCCGCCCCGCCAGCTTCTCCCGCAGGAACGGGAACGACAGGCCGGCGAAGTTCGAGCCGCCGCCGGTGCAGCCGATCACCAGGTCCGGCATCTCGGGCAGCTGCGCGAGCGCCTCCTCGCCGATCACCGTCTGGTGCATGAGCACGTGGTTGAGCACCGAGCCGAGCGCGTAGCGGGCGTCGGGATTCGCGCCGGCCACCTCCACCGCCTCGCTGATCGCGATGCCCAGGCTGCCGGGCGAGTCGGGGTCGTCGGCCAGCACCTTGCTGCCCGCCCCGGTCACGGGGGAGGGGCTCGCGTGCACGGTCGCGCCGTACACCTGCATGAGCGAGCGCCGGTACGGCTTCTGGTCGTACGATGCCCGGACCATCCAGATCCGGCACTCCAGATCGAACTGGGAGCACGCGAACGCCAGCGCAGAACCCCACTGCCCCGCGCCCGTCTCCGTGGTGAGCAGGCGCACCCCCTCGCGCGCGTTGTAGTACGCCTGCGGCACCGCCGTGTTCGGCTTGTGCGAGCCCGCCGGGGAGACGCCCTCGTACTTGTAGTAGATCCTGGCCGGCGTGCCCAGCGCCTTCTCCAGCCGGCGCGCCCGCATCAGCGGCGTGGGCCGCCACAGCCGGTAGACGTCCAGCACCTCCTGCGGGATCGGCACGAACCGCTCGCCGCTCACCTCCTGCCCGATCAGCTCCATCGGGAAGAGCGGCGCGAGGTCGTCGGGGCCCACGGGCTGCCGCGTGCCGGGATGCAGCGGCGGCGGAGGCGGTGCGGGCAGGTCAGGGATGATGTTGTACCAGTTGCTGGGGATCATCGCCTCAGTGTGCGCCGCCGCGTCCGCGCGTACCAGTACCGTCGGGCACCAGCACGGCGAGGCGCGCCGGATGGTCCGATCGCACCACCACGTCCGCGCCGCGCTGCGGGTCGGCCTCGCGCTCGTACCGCTCGTACGCGGGCAGCCGCCACCGCTCGTCCACCGGCGTGCCGCGTTCGAGCGCGCCCCGCGACAGCCACAGGTGCACGCTCACCTCGAACGCCAGCCCGCGCCCCAGCAGCAGCGTCCCGTCGACCAGCACCACCCCGCCGGGCGGCAGCTCCTCGTACGCCGCCCGGTAGGCCCGGTCGATGGAGCTGTCCCACAGCGCCGGCAGCACCCGGCCGGTCTCGCTCGCGTCCAGGACCTCCCTGCGCAGGGCCTTCACGTCCAGCCAGTCGTCGTAGAAGGCGTCGGGGTCGGTCCTGCCGTACTCCAGCCGCAACGAGGCCGGTCGCAGGAAGTCGCCTGCCGACACCCGCACCACCGGCCGCCCGCGCAGCCGCAGCGGCGCGACCAGCTCGTCGGCCAGCTCCTCGGGCCGCGCCGCCGGCGCACCGTCGACGGCCACCCGGACGCGATCGGCGGGCGGACGGCCGGAGATCAGCTCGGCCAGCTCCTCGACGAGAGCTTCACGGGAGATCGGTCGCGCACGCATCGCCTCCACCCTACGAGCCCGCGCTTTCATGACGCCCGCGGCCACTTCACCACGATCGAGCAAGGGTGCGGACATGAGGAAGGCCAGGCACCCCGGGTGGGGCTGACCTGGCCTTTTCGCCGTAGAGAGCGGACGACGGGAATCGAACCCGCGTAGCTAGTTTGGAAGACTAGGGCTCTACCATTGAGCTACGTCCGCGCGAACCGGTCGAACTCTGGTCTAGACTTCATCCGGTCGTCAGGGCGTAAGCGTACCGGAGTCCCGGAGCGTATGCGCACTCGGCGAGACGGGGCGTGGCGCAGCTTGGCAGCGCGCTTGCTTTGGGAGCAAGAAGTCGCAGGTTCAAATCCTGTCGCCCCGACCAGCTCGAAGGCCCATCCCGGATAGGGAGGGGCCTGTCGTGCTTCAGAAGCACACTGGCGCTACCCACGTCACCGACCGGCCTTGAGCAGAACGGTGTAGGTAGGTGCACCCCATCGGGTAGCTGGCGCGATTCTCCCCCTACGCCGGCGCTTCTAGCGTCGGAGGTAGCCGATCGAGGGGAGAGAGCATGACGGTCGTACAGAGACGCGGCTCCGGACGGGTCGCCAACGTCGTGCTGTGGGTGCTGCAGGTCGCGGTGGCGGGGTTCTTCATCATGAGTGCGCTGGGGAAGTTCACCGGGAGCGAGCCGGCCGCGTCCACGTTCGAGGCGATCGGGTGGGGTGACTGGTTCCGTCACCTGACCGGGGTCCTGGAGGTGGCAGGGGCGGCAGGGCTGGTGGTGCCGGTGCTCGCGGGCGTGGCGGCGCTGGCGCTCGTGGCGCTCACGGCGTGCGCGGCGCTGACGGAGGTGCTCCTGTTCGGCGGGCTGCCGGTGCTGCCGCTTGCCGTGCTCGTCCTGTGCGCGGTGATCGCCTGGGGTCGCAGGGACGCGACGGCGCGCCTGTGGGCGCTGGTCGCCGGGCGCTGAGGGGCCATGGAGCTGTTCGCCGGCGTCAGCACCAGAAATAGTGATAAATCGGGATAAGGTCGGTCAGCGTGACCGACACCAGAACCATCCCTCCCCTGACCGGCGACGAGCGCACCATGCTCGGCAACTGGCTCGAATGGCACCGCGGCACCCTAGCCGTCAAGTGCGCCGGTCTCACGGACGACCAGCTGCGCCTGCGCTCGGCGGAGCCGTCCGAGTTGTCCCTGCTCGGCCTCGTCAGGCACATGGCCCACGTCGAACGCGTCTGGTTCCGCAACGTGCTCAACGGCGAGGACCTGCCCAAACTCTGGGACAAGGACCGCGACAACGACGCCGACTTCAACGAGGTGGACACCGCCTCGGTGAAGGAGGCGTTCGCCACCTGGCAGGAGGAGATCGAGCACGCCCGCGCCATCTCGGCCGCCAAGCCGCTCGACGCCGTCGGCGACCGTAAGGGGCGCGACTGCACGCACCGCTACATCCTGGTGCACATGATCGAGGAGTACGCCCGCCACAACGGCCACGCCGACTTGCTGCGCGAGCGCATCGACGGAGTGATAGGCGAGTAGCGGAGAGAGCGGCGGTTCAGGCGTCGGCGCGGAACAGCGCCCAGACGGCCTTGCCGCCGCGCGCCAGCGGGTCCCAGCCCCAGCACTGGCTGTAGGTCTCGACGATGTAGAGCCCGCGCCCGTTCTCGGAGATGAAGTCGGGCTCCTTGGGCGTCGGCACCTCGTCGCTCGGGTCGGCCACGGCCAGCAGCACGTGCGGCGTCACCCGCATCAGCAAGAGCTCGATCTCGCGCCGCCCAGCGGCGTACATCGCGTACCTGACGGCGTTGGTGACCAGCTCGGAGACCACCAGGGCGGCGTCGTCGCTCAGCTCGTGCAGGCCCCAGCCGCGCAAGGTCGAGCGGGTCACGTCCCGTGCGGTCTTGACCGAGTCGGCCTGGAAGGGGAGCGGGCATGCGGTGGTGTACGGCTTACCGCCCATGAGCAGGTGATCGAAGCCCACCTCACGGGTGATCTGCAGGCAGTCGGCAGTGGCCAGAGGGTCCTCCACCATGCTGCCGATACCTCCCCGTAAAGCCTTGGTCAGTGCATGTATGGCCCAATATGCACTAAGCCATCATGGGTCACGAACGCGGCAGCTGCAAGACCCAAATGCACGTGCAGGTGCAATGTGCAGGCGCAAGCGGCGTTTTCGGGTCAAAAGTCATGGAATCGGACACCCGGTTGAGACCTTGTCATACCCGGCAGTGTGGTGTCACTGTGTGTGCGGACCTTGATAGGAGGCAAAGTGACGCAGAACCAGCCGGGTTCCGGACCGACGGCGCTGCGCATCCTCCTGGGCTCCCAGCTGCGCAAGCTCAGGGAAGCGAAGAACGTCACTCGTGAGGAGGCCGGCCACATCATCCGCGGGTCGGAATCCAAGATCAGCCGGATGGAACTCGGCCGGGTGGGGTTCAAAGAACGCGACGTGGCGGACCTGCTGACCTTGTACGGGGTCATGGATCAGCAGGCCCGTGCCGCCGTACTCGATCTGGTCTCCACCGCCAACGAGCCGGGCTGGTGGCACCGGTTCAACGACGTCCTGCCCACGTGGTTCCAGGCGTACGTCGGCCTCGAGGAGGCCGCCGCCAGGATCAGGACCTACGAAGTCCAGTTCGTGCCGGGACTGTTGCAGACCAAGGAGTACGCGAGGGCTGTGGTGACCGCCGGGGCGGCGGGCATCGGGGCGGAGGAGATCGCCAGGAGGGTGGACCTGCGTCTGGAGCGCCAGCGCATGTTCGACAGGCCCGACGGGCCCGTCTTCTGGGCGGTGATCGACGAGGCCGCGCTCAGGCGGCCCATCGGCGGGATCGAGGTGATGAAGGCGCAGATCGAGCACCTCATCGACCTCATGCGCCAGCCGAACATCACCATCCAGATCATGCCGTTCAGCTTCGGCGGGCACAGCGCGGAAGGAGGCGCGTTCAGCATCCTGCGCTTCCCCGACACCGACCTGCCCGACGTCGTGTACGTGGAGCAGCTGGCCAGCGCGCTCTACCTGGACAAGCGTGAGGATGTGGACCGATACACCGAGGTGATGGAGCGGTTGTGCGCCGTGAGCACCACCCCGGATGAGACGATCGAGCTGTTGAGGACGATCGCGGACGAGTTCTGACTCGCGTTTCTCGTAGCGGTGGCGTCGTGGTTGGGTGTGCATCTGCCCTAGACTGGCCATCGGCGTTGGATGCCGCCGTGGCGGAGCATGCCCAACACCGCTCATGTGGGCGCGGCGCGTGAGCCGTACCGAATGGACGCGCCCGCGATCACTCGTAGCTTGATCAAGGAGACCATTCCGTGAAGACCGCTGTCGAGGAGCTCAGCCCGACCCGGGTCAAGCTCACTGTCGAGGTGCCGTTCGACGAGCTGCGCCCGAGCATGGATGCGGCGTACAAGAAGGTCGCGCAGCAGGTGCGCGTCCCCGGGTTCCGGCCTGGCAAGGTTCCGGCCCGCATCATCGAGCAGCGCTTCGGCCGGGCGGTAGTGCTGGAGGAGACCCTCAACGACGCGGTGCCCAAGCTGTACGGCCAGGCCGTCGACGAGGTCGACGTGTTCCCGGTCAGCCAGCCGGACATCGAGGTGACGAAGATCGACGACGGTGAGCAGATCGAGTTCACCGCCGAGGTCGACATCCGGCCCAACTTCGACGTCCCCGACTACCAGGGCATCGAGGTCACGGTCGACTCCGCCGAGGTCTCCGACGAAGACGTCGACGCCCAGCTCGACGCGCTTCGCCAGCGGTTCGCCACGCTCACCGGCGTCGAGCGGCCCGCCGCCACCGGCGACTTCGTCGTGATGGACCTGCGTGCCGAGATCGACGGCCAGAACATCGAGGAGCAGCAGGCCAACGAGGTCTCCTACGAAGTCGGCGCCGGCTCCGTGCTGCAGGGTCTCGACGCCGCGCTCGAGGGCATGTCCGCGGGCGAGGAGAAGAGCTTCAAGACCGAGCTGGTCGGCGGCGAGAACGCCGGCGACGAGGCCGACGTGATCATCAACGTCAAGTCGGTCAAGGAGAAGGTGCTGCCCGAGCTCGACGACGAGTTCGCCCAGCTCGCCAGCGAGTTCGACACGCTCGACGAGCTCAAGGCCAGCATCCGCGAGCAGGCCCGCCGCAACAAGCTGATCGACCAGGTCGTCCAGGCCCGCGAGAAGTCCCTCGACGCGCTGCTCGAGAAGATCGACATCCCGCTGCCCGACAGCGCGCTCAAGGCCGAGGTCGACGCCCGCAAGCACAACCTCGACCACCAGATCGCCGAGAGCGGCCTCAGCCGCGACGCCTTCTTCCGCCTCTACCAGACGACGGAGGAGGAGCGCTTCGAGGAGTTCGAGAAGAACTCCGCGCGCGCCATCAAGGTCGGCTTCGTGCTCGACAAGATCGTCAAGGCCGAGGAGCTGGGCGTCTCCGAGCAGGAGCTGACCAACTTCGTCGTGCGCCGCGCCATGGAGATGGGCGTGCAGCCCAACGAGCTGGCCCAGCACCTCGCCGACAACGACCAGCTGACGCTGGCCATGGTCGAGATCGTGCGCGACAAGGCCAAGTCGGTCCTGGGCGACGCCGCCAAGGTCGTCGACACCGACGGCAACGAGGTCGACCTCAAGGCGATCTACACCGAGATCAACGGTGAGCAGGTCGTCGAGGAGGGCGAGGACGAGTCCGCCGAGGACGCCAAGCCCGAGGCCTGACGCCTCACCGCTTTCACGCGAAGGCCCCTGGGATCTCCCGGGGGCTTTCGCGTGCCCGCCCCTCCACCGGCGCTGAGGCAGCCCAGCACGCGCCGCGGGCGCTAACGGCGTACGAGAGCCGACTCGGGTGTCCGACCGCCTCAGGGGCCGTCTCAGCGCTTCCGCGGAACCGCTCGTAAAGACACGAAAGCCGCCGGGAACAACGGCAAACGCGACGCCCGAACATGCGCCGTCAGCGAACAGCACCAGGGACCGGGCATGAGCTGTAGGCAGCGCGCGTTAAGGTCACAAGCAAAGCCAATCGATTACGACGCATCGGAAGGTGACGCTGTGACCAGCCCGCCGACCTTCTATCAGCCTGAGTCTCGAGGCCGTGAGAACGGCTCCGCCTTCCGGCTTGAGGACCAGCTCTACCAGCGCCTGCTCCGCGAGCGCATCATCGTGCTCGGGCAGGAGGTCAACGACGAGATCGCCAACCGCATCTGCGCCGAGCTGCTGCTGCTCGCGGCCGACGACCCCGAGCGCGACATCACGCTCTACATCAACTCGCCGGGTGGCTCGGTGAGTGCCGGCATGGCCATTTACGACATGATGGAATACGTGCCCAATGACGTTTCCACTGTGGTGATGGGCATGGCGGCATCGATGGGGCAGTTCCTGCTCACGGCCGGGGCGCGGGGCAAGCGCTACGCTCTGCCGCACGCCCGGGTGATGATGCACCAGCCGTCCGGCGGCATCGGTGGCACCGCCGCCGACATCGCCATCCAGGCCGAGCAGATGCTCTATGTGAAGAAGACGCTGGCCGAGCGCATCGCGTTCCACACCGGGCAGCCGCTGGAGCAGATCGAGTCCGACTCCGACCGTGACCGCTGGTTCACGGCCGAGGAGGCCAAGGACTACGGCTTCATCGACCACGTGGTGCGCAGCGCGCGTCAGGTGCCCTCCGCGGGCCCGGTCTCCTAGGGGGAGCTGACATGAACATCCAGAGCCGTTACGTTCTCCCCTCCTTCGTCGAGCGCACGTCATACGGCGTGAAGGAGATGAACCCGTACAACAAGCTCTTCGAGGACCGCATCATCTTCCTCGGAGTGCAGATCGACGACGCGTCGGCCAACGACGTGATGGCCCAGCTGCTGACGCTGGAGTCGCTCGACCCCGACCGTGACATCAGCATCTACATCAACTCGCCCGGCGGCTCCTTCACCGCCATGACGGCGATCTACGACACGATGCAGTTCGTCCGGCCGGAGATCCAGACCGTCTGCCTCGGCCAGGCCGCCTCCGCCGCGGCCGTGCTGCTGGCCGGCGGCACCCCGGGCAAGCGGTTCGCGCTGCCCAACGCCCGGGTGCTGATCCACCAGCCGTCCACCGAGGGCGGCGGCCAGGGAAGCGACATCGAGATCCAGGCCCGCGAGATCCTCCGCATGCGCACGCTGCTGGAGGACATCGTGGCCCGCCACACGGGCAAGCCCTCCGCCGACATCCGCAAGGACATCGAACGCGACAAAATTCTCAACGCGGACGAGGCAAAGGCGTATGGTCTGATCGACGACATCATCCCGTCCAGGAAGAAGCGAGCTCAGGCCGTGGCTTCCTAGACGAGACGTGACGCACCGGGGCGCTGCCCAATAGGGCACGTTCCGGTGCGACTCGCCGCTAGGGGGCTCACTGAGGGCCCAGAAGACGGTAACGTCGAAACCTGAGCGGTTCGGCCTAGTCCGGAGAATGTCCGGAGACACTGCTCTCGTGAGCAGGGCGGTCCCACGCAAAGGAGTATCTGGGGTGGCACGCATCGGCGACGGGGGAGACCTGCTGAAGTGCTCTTTCTGCGGGAAGAGTCAGAAGCAAGTCAAGAAGCTCATTGCCGGTCCAGGCGTCTACATCTGCGATGAGTGCATCGATCTCTGCAACGAGATCATCGAGGAGGAGCTGTCCGAGTCTTCCGAGCTCAAGTGGGACAACCTGCCCAAGCCGAGGGAGATCTACGAGTTCCTCGACGCCTACGTCATCGGTCAGGACAAGGCGAAGAAGGCTCTCTCGGTGGCGGTGTACAACCACTACAAGCGGGTGCAGTCGGGCGACCGGGGCAGAGACGACGGTCTCGAGCTGGCCAAGAGCAACATCCTGCTGCTCGGGCCCACGGGTTCGGGCAAGACGCTGCTGGCGCAGACCCTGGCGAAGATGCTCAACGTGCCCTTCGCCATCGCCGACGCCACCGCGCTCACGGAGGCCGGCTACGTCGGCGAGGATGTCGAGAACATCCTGCTCAAGCTCATTCAGGCCGCCGACTACGACGTCAAGAAGGCCGAGACCGGCATCATCTACATCGACGAGGTCGACAAGATCGCCCGTAAGAGCGAAAACCCGTCGATCACGCGCGACGTGTCCGGTGAGGGCGTGCAGCAGGCGCTGCTGAAGATACTGGAGGGCACGACCGCCTCGGTGCCTCCGCAGGGCGGCCGCAAGCACCCGCACCAGGAGTTCATCCAGATCGACACCACCAACGTGCTGTTCATCTGCGGTGGGGCGTTCGCCGGTCTGGAAAAGATCATCGAGTCGCGCATCGGCAAGAAGGGCATCGGCTTCAACGCCATCATCCGCTCGAAGGAAGAGGTCGACACGGCCGACATCTTCGGCGACGTGATGCCGGAAGACCTGCTCAAGTTCGGCATGATCCCCGAGTTCGTCGGCCGGCTCCCGGTCATCACCTCGGTGCACAACCTCGACCGCGAGGCGCTCATCCAGATCCTCACCGAGCCCCGCAACGCGCTCGTCAAGCAATACCGCAAGCTTCTCGAGCTCGACGGCGTCGAGCTCGAGTTCACCGACGGCGCCCTCGAGGCCATCGCCGACCAGGCGATCCTGCGCGGCACCGGCGCCCGCGGCCTGCGCGCCATCCTGGAGGAGGTGCTCCAGTCCGTCATGTACGAGGTGCCCTCCAGGCAAGACGTCGCCCGCGTCGTCATCACCCGCGAATCGGTGATCGAGCACGCGATCCCGACCCTCGTCCCGCGCGACCAGCTCGCCGCCAAGCAGCAGCGCACACCACGCGAGAAGTCGGCCTGAGCGCCACCAGTCAGATCGGCAACGCCCCGTGGTCACCGGCCATGGGGCGTTCCGCTTTCCCGTCTCCCTAGAATTGGTCACTGTGACAACGCCAGAGCTGCCTACTCAATACACACCGGCCGACGTCGAGACCCGCAGCTACGAGCGCTGGGTATCCGAAGGCTACTTCCGCGCCGACCCGGGCAGCTCGCGCGAGCCGTACAGCATCGTCCTCCCGCCGCCCAACGTGACGGGCGTGCTGCACATCGGGCACGCCCTCGACCACTCCATCCAGGACGCGCTGACGCGCCGCGCCCGCATGCAGGGGCGCGAGACGCTCTGGCTGCCCGGCATGGACCACGCCGGCATCGCCACCCAGAACGTCGTCGAACGCGAGCTGGCCAAAGAGGGCAAGTCGCGGCACGACCTCGGGCGCGAGGCGTTCGTCGAGCGCGTCTGGGAGTGGAAGGAGGAGTCCGGCGGCCGGATCCTCGGCCAGATGCGCAAGCTCGGCGACGGCGTCGACTGGTCCCGTGAGCGGTTCACGATGGACACGGGGCTGTCGCGAGCCGTACAGACGATCTTCAAGAAGCTCTTCGACGAGGGGCTCATCTACCGCGCCGAGCGCATCATCAACTGGTGCCCGCGCTGCCTGACCGCGCTGTCCGACATCGAGGTCGAGCACAGCGAGGACGAAGGCGAGCTCGTCTCCATCCGCTACTCCGACGAGATCGTGGTGGCCACCACCCGCGCCGAGACCATGCTCGGCGACACCGCCGTGGCCGTTCACCCGTCCGACGAGCGTTACGCCCACCTGGTCGGCACCATGGTCGAGGTGCCGCTGACCGGGCGCATGATCCCGGTGGTCGCCGACGAGCACGTCGATCCCTCGTTCGGCACCGGCGCCGTCAAGGTGACCCCCGCCCACGACCCCAACGACTTCGAGATCGGCCGCCGGCACGACCTGCCGGCGATCACCGTCATGGACGAGCGCGGCGTGATCACGGCGCACGGGCCCTTCGAAGGGCTCGACCGCTTCGAGGCGCGCCCGGCCGTGGTGGCCGCGCTGCGCGCCGAGGGCCGCGTCGTCGCCGAGAAGCGCCCCTACCTCCACTCCGTCGGCCACTGCTCGCGCTGCAAGACGGTGGTCGAGCCGAGGCTGTCGCTGCAGTGGTTCGTCAACGTCGCGCCGCTGGCCAAGGCCGCGGGCGACGCCGTGCGCGACGGGCGCACCCGCATCCACCCGCCGGAGATGGCCAAGCGCTACTTCGACTGGGTCGACGACATGCACGACTGGTGCATCTCCCGCCAGCTGTGGTGGGGCCACCGCATCCCGGTCTGGTACGGCCCCGGCGGCGAGGTCGTCTGCGTCGGCCCCGACGAGGAGCCGCCCGCCGGTTACGTCCAGGACTCCGACGTCCTCGACACCTGGTTCTCCTCCGGCCTGTGGCCGTTCTCCACGATGGGCTGGCCCGATTACACGCCCGAGCTCGAGCGCTTCTACCCGACCTCGGTGCTGGTGACGGGCTACGACATCCTGTTCTTCTGGGTCGCCAGGATGATGATGTTCGGCCTGTACGCCATGGACGGCGAGCCGCCGTTCCGTGTCGTCGCGCTGCACGGCATGGTCCGCGACCAATACGGCAAGAAGATGTCGAAGTCGTTCGGCAACGTGGTCGACCCGCTCGACTGGGTCGATCGCTTCGGCGCCGACGCCACCCGCTTCACGCTCCTGCGCGGTGCCAACCCCGGCGCCGACGTCGCGGTGAGCGAGGAGTGGGCGGCCGGCTCGCGCAACTTCTGCAACAAGATCTGGAACGCCACCCGCTTCGCCCTGATGAACGGCGCGGCTGTGGGGTCGCTGGAGGGCGCCGAGCTGACGGCGGCCGACCGGTGGATCCTGTCGCGGCTGCAGACGGTGATCACGCAGGCCGACGCGGCGTTCGAGGAATTCGAGTTCGCCAAGGCGTCCGACCTGCTCTACCACTTCGCCTGGGACGAGGTGTGCGACTGGTACCTCGAACTGGCCAAGATCCAGCTCGGCGAGGGCCTGGAGCACACCCGGCTGGTGCTCGGCCACGTGCTCGACGCGCTGCTGCGGTTGCTGCATCCGCTGGTGCCCTTCGTGACCGAGGAGTTGTGGCGGGCCGTCACCGGTGGCGAGTCGATCGTGGTGGCCCCGTGGCCCGCGGCCGATCCGCGCTACACCGACCCCGCCGCCGAGGCCGAGATCGAGGCGCTGCAGGAGCTGGTGACGGAAGTCCGCCGGTTCCGCTCCGATCAGGGGCTCAAGCCGGGCCAGAAGGTGGCCGCGCGGCTGGGACTGGCCGGCACGTCTCTGGCGGGCCAGGAGAGCGCCGTACGCTCGCTGCTGCGCCTCACCGACCCCGGCGAGTCGTTCAGCACCACCGCGCGCCTGACGGTGAGCGGCGTGAGCGTTGAGCTCGACACCGCCGGCGCCATCGATGTCGCGGCCGAGCGCAAGCGGCTGGAGAAGGACCTCGCGGCCGCCCGCAAGGAGGCCGCTCAGGTGGCGGCCAAGCTGGGCAACGAGCAGTTCATGGCCAAGGCGCCCGAGAACGTGGTCGCCAAGGTCAGGAGCCGCGCCGAGCAGGCGTCCGCGGACATCGACCGCCTCGAGGCACAGCTCGCCGCTCTGGGTGTTTAGACGGTACGCACGCAGGGAAGGTCCATTCGTTACCGAAGAGTGGACCTTCCACGCCTCAGAGGCTGCTAGAGTTTTCAACCGCAGGGCCGATCGGTCCTGACATCCCAGTGAACGAACCTCAACCCCCGGGTTGCGTCCGCCACGCGGTTGGACAAGAGCCGAAAGTTGGAGTAAGTTAGCAGGGTTGCCTCGAGAGGGGCGAAGTCCGGATGATCCCGGATCGGGCGGTTTGACAAGATTCGTCCGGATCTGGTAATCTGAAGGAAATGAAATGTGCGCCTCGCGCACTGGGGTCCCCCAAGGATTCTGGTGCGGATGTACGCGTCCGTTTCTTGAGAACTCAACAGTGTGTTAAAAGCCAGTGCATGATGCACAACCCCGTCATATTTTGACGGATTCCTTTGGTTG
>NZ_JBEXLH010000022.1:0-124395 GCF_040609855.1 Nonomuraea sp. NPDC004580
CGTGGTCGACTTCCGCACCGGCACGGAGGAGACCCTGAGCCTGGACGAGACCGTCGGGCCCTCGGCGGCCGACGGGCACGGGGGCGGCGACGAGGGGCTCACCGACGCCTTCCTCGCCGCCGTCGCGTCGGGCGACCCGTCGCCGCTGCACACCGACGCGGCCGAGAGCCTGATGACGCACCGCGTGGTCTGGGCCGCCGAGCAGGCCAGGCTCACCGGCACGGTCGTCACGCTCTGACCGGCTCCCCCTCGCGCCCGAGGGGGAGCCCGGAACGTCAGCCCCAGACCTCCTGGGCGGTCTCCACGATGAGCCGCAGCTTGGCGAACTGCTGCTCCTCGGTCAGCTCGTTGCCCTCGACGGTGGAGGAGAAGCCGCACTGCGGCGACAGGCAGAGCTGGTCGAGGTCGACGAACTTGGCGGCCTCGTCGATGCGCCGCTTGAGCGTGTCCTTCGACTCCAGCTCGCCGCGCTTGGTCGTGACCAGCCCGAGCACCACCATCTTGCCGGGCGGCACGAACCGCAGCGGCTCGAAGCCGCCGGAGCGCTCGTCGTCGAACTCCAGGAAGAACCCGTCCACCTTGAGCTCGTTGAACAGCGCCTCGGCCACGAAGTCGTAGCCGCCGGACGCCGCCCAGGAGGAGCGGAAGTTGCCCCGGCACATGTGGGTGGTGACGGTCATGCCGGCCGGCTTGGCGGCGAGCGCGGCGTTGATCTGCTTGATGTAGCGCAGGTGCATGTGCTCGGCGTCGTCGCCGCGCCCGGCCAGCTCGGCGCGCTGGGCGGGGTCGTTGAGATAGGCCAGGCTGGTGTCGTCGAACTGCAGGTACGTGCAGCCGAGCGCGCCGATCCTGCGCACCTGCTCGGCGTAGGCGGCGCTGAGGTCGCGCCAGAACTCCTCGACGTCGGGATAGACCTCGGGGTCGATGGCGGCGGGCCCGCCCCGGTAGTGGACCATGCTGGGCGACGGGATGGTCAGCTTGGGCGTGACGCCCTCGCCGACGGTGTCGCGCAGGAACCCGAAGTCGTCGGCGAAGATCGGCGCGTCGAGCTTGATCCGGTCGTGCACGCGCAGCGCGGCGGGGGTGAACTCGATGTCGCCCTGCTCGTTGTGGAAGCGTACGGTGATCTGCTCGTCGGCGGCCTGGCCGATGCCGCCGAGCTGATAGATGAAGTCCATGTGCCAGGAGGCCCGGCGGAACTCGCCGTCGGTGGCGCTCTGCAGGCCGGCGTCACGTTGTTTGCGCACCACCTCCCTGATGGCCGCGTCCTCGGCGGCACGCAGCTCGTCACCTTTCAGGGTCTCGCGGGCGCGCAGCAGCTCCTGTGGACGCAACAGGCTGCCGACGTGGTCGGCGCGGAAGGGCGGTGAGGTACGCATATGGATCATCCTCCTCCGTAGAGCTTTCTCAGCGGGGCCTTGAGGAGCTTGCCCGCCGCGTTCTTGGGCAGCTCAGCCACGAATTCCAGATATTTCGGGATCTTGTAGCGGGCGAGGCGGCCGTCCAGGTGCTTGAGCAGGTCGTCGGGGCTCGTCGCGACCCCGGCGCGGAGCACGACCAGGGCCTTGCCGACCTCGCCCCACCGCTCGTCCGCCACCCCGATCACGGCGCACTCGGCGACGGCGGGATGCTCGTACAGGGCGCTCTCGACCTCGGCCGGGTAGATGTTCTCGCCGCCGGAGATGATCACGTCGTTGATGCGGTCGGAGATGCGCACGTAGCCGTCCTCGTCGGCCACGCCGACGTCGCCGGAGCGGAACCAGCCGTCCTCCGACAGCACCTTCGCGGTCTCCTCCGGCCGCCGCCAGTAGCCGCGCATCACGTTGGGGCCCTGGACGTACAGCTCGCCCGGCTGTCCCGGTGCGGCGGGCGAGCCGTCGGAGGCGACCAGCCGGACGTCGGAGAAGAAGCACGGCACGCCGGCGCTGCCCGCCTTGTCCACCGAGTGCTCGGCGCCGAGGAAGAGCGCCCCCGGCGCGGTCTCCGTCATGCCGTATCCCTGCAGAAACGTCAGCCCCCGCTCCTGGTACGTCCTGATCAGCGGCTCCGGCACCGGCGCGCCCCCGCACAGCAGGTGCCGCAGGCTCGACAGGTCGGCGGTGGGCCAGCGCGGCGAGCGGGTGAGGAAGCCGAACATCGACGGCACCCCGAACATCACCGTGACCCGCTCGCGCTCGATGAGGTCGTACGTGCGCTCCACGTCGAACGACGGCTCCAGCACCGCCCTGCCGCCCTTGAGCACGCACGGGATGAGCGTCTGCGCCAGCGCCGCGATGTGGAACATGGGCGCGCTGATCAGCACCACCTCGTCGTGCGCCAGCGGCACGTCCACGAGCAGGTTGACCGCGTTCCAGGTGAGGTTGGCGTGCGTGAGCATGGCGCCCTTGGGGCGTCCCGTGGTGCCCGAGGTGTACATGATCAGGCAGACGTCGTCCTGGCTCACCGGCGCGTCGATCGGCTCGGGCGAGCCGGAGGCGACCAGCTCCTCGTACGCGGCGCCGCCCACGTGCCGGCCGGGCAGCCCGGCGCCGTCGCGCTCCTCGCCCAGCACCAGCACGGCGGCCTCGGCGTCGTCGAGGATGAAGCGCAGCTCGGGCTCGGCCAGCCGGGTGTTGAGCGGCACGAACACGGCTCCGAGCAGGCCGGCGGCGAAGAACGTCTCCACCATCGCGGGCTGGTTGGCGCCCAGGAAGGCGACCCGGTCGCCGCGCCGCACGCCGAGCGCGGAGGCCAGCCGGTGGACGCGTTCGAGCAGCTCACGATAGGTGTGCTCGCGCCCGCGGTACGACACCGCCACCCTGTCGGGCGTCATGCGTGCCCTGCGCGCCGGCCACGAGCCAATCCCCTGATTCCGCATCGGCACTCCTTGACGCTCAAGCCCTCAAGTTAGGCCACTTGGCGATCGCTGTCACCGTTCTGCCCAACTTTCATCGGGGACGGTGTCCAGCAGGTCGGCCACGATCCGCGCCGCCTGCGGCCTGAACCGCTCGTGCAGCGAGTGGCAGACGCGCTGCGCCTTCTCGGCCGGCCAGTCGTGCGGCAGGTAGCGCAGCGGCAGCCGCGGATCGGTCCTGATGATCTGCAGCCAGCCGGTCAGCAGCATGAGCGAGCGGGCCAGGTCGTCGGGGGCGTCGGGGGCCGGGTCGGCCTGGTCCCAGCGGCGCAGGAACTCCCGGTAACGCTCGCCGAGCCCTTCGAGGTCGTAGGCGTCGCGGACGAGGGCCTGCATGTCGGTCGGCTGCCGGGGCTCGGCGGCGAACACCTTGACGTTGGCGTCCAGGTCCTCGATGACGCCGGTGGCGTCCACCTCGCCCGGCGCGATCCACAGGCCGTTCTGCAGCGGCCCGAAGCCCGCCCAGACCAGCCGCGAGCGCAGCTCGTGCCGCTGGCGCTGCCACGACTCGGGCAGCGAGAAGCCGATGAGCGTCCACTGGTCGGCGCCGCTGTCGTTGACCACGCCGCTGTGCCAGATGCGCCGCTCGCCGTCCTTGAGCACCTCGGTGCTGGTGGGGGTGAGCCCGAAGTACATGCGCCGGCCCGACCGCTGGCGGCGCAGCAGGCCGCGCCCGACCATCCTGGTCAGCGTCGAGCGGGTCGCCTCCTCCGAGATGCCGACCTTGCCGAACGCCTCGATGAAGCTTCCCGAGGAGACGCAGATCCCGTGGCCGTATACGTAATCGCCGAGGAAGGTCAGAATCACGGATTGGGGCCTCATTGCGGGTGTCTCCCGATATTCGGCAATCTGTTGACAGCCGTAATGTACCTGCCTACTGTCGGGGCCACATCGCCCGGTCCTGGAGGTCCTGATGCGCAGGCTTCTACCGTCGCTGGCTTGTCTCCTACTCACGCTCACCGCCTGCGGGGGCAGTGGTGACGGCGGAGGCGGCGGATCGGGCGGTCAGGACCCGATCAAGATCGGCCTGATCGTCTCGCTCACCGGCAACTACACGCCGCTCGGCAGCGAGGACAAGAAGGCGGTCGAGCTGGCCGTCGAGCAGGTCAACGCCCAGGGCGGGCTGCTCGGCCGCAAGGTGGAGCTGGTCACCAGGGACGACAAGACCGCCCCCGACCAGGGCATCGTGGCCTACAACCAGATCAAGGGCGAGATCGACGCGCTGATCGGGCCGGTGTTCTCCAACTCGGCGCTGGCCGTGGAGCCGCTGGCGGAGCGCGACAAGATGCCGTACCTGTCGCTGGCCCCCGCGCAGGAGCAGGTCGAGCCGATCAAGAAGCACATCTTCGTCACCCCCGCCCTGTCCAGCATGTACGCCGAACGCTTCCTGCAGTACATCCAGGCCGAAGGCATCAAGACCATCGCCGTCGGCTGGGACTCCAAGAGCGCGTACTCGGTCTCCGGCCACGAGGCGATGGTGGAGCTGGCGCCCAAGTACGGCGTGACGATCGCCGTGGACGAGCCGTACGAGACCACGACCTCCGACTTCAGCCCCATGTTCACCCACGTGCGCGAGTCGCAGGCCGAGGCCCTGGTGTTCTGGGGCTCCGGCGCGCCCGGCGTGACCGCGGCCAAGCAGTACGTGGCCTCCGGCCTGAAGACCCCGCTGTTCCTGACCGCCTCGCAGGCCAGCAAGCTGTGGCTAGAGCCGATGGGCGCCGCCGCCGAGGGCATGACCGTGCAGAGCGCGATCGGCGTCGTGGGCGAGCACCTGCCGGACGGCAAGCAGAAGCAGGTCATCGAGCAGATGGCCAAGCCGTACGAGGAGAAGCACGGCTACCCGCCGCCGCAGTTCGCGCAGGACGGCTACAGCGCCTCGCTGCTGCTGTTCGAGGCGATCAGGAAGGCGGGCAGCACCGACAAGACCAAGATCCAGCAAGCCCTGGAGACGATGGACCTCATCACGCCGAACGGCCGCTTCCGCTACTCCGCGACCGACCACTCCGGCCTGTCCCCCGAGTACATCTCCGTCAACACGGTCAAGGACGGCAAGTTCGTCCCGACCGAGTGGGCCAAGGAGCAGCTCGCCAAGACCGTCTCGGCACTGGGGTAGGCGTGCTGGAGGTCACCGGCGTCTCCCGCTCCTTCGGCGGCGTCTACGCCGTCCGCGACGTGTCGCTGAACGTCGCGGACGGCGAGGTCTGCGGCGTCATCGGCCCGAACGGAGCGGGCAAGTCCACCCTGTTCAACCTCATCACCGGGCACCTCGCCGTCGACCACGGCCAGATCTCCTTCCTCGGCCGCCGGGTGGACCGGCTGCCGCCGCACCGCCGGGCCAGGCTGGGCATGTCGATCGTCTTCCAGGCCGCCCGCGTCTTCCGCGGCATGACGGTCAGGGAGAACGTCATGGTCGGGGCGCACGGGCGTACCGATGCCGGGTTCGTCTCCGCCGCGCTGCGGCTGCCGCGGCACCGGCACGACGAGCGCGAGATCGGTGAGGCCGCCGACCGCGCGCTGGAGCGCGTCGGGCTGGCCGAGTGGGCCGACCGGCCCGCCGACCGGCTGCCCATCGGCCAGCAGCGGGCGCTCCAGCTCGCCCGCGCCCTGTGCGCGCGGCCCCGGTTGCTGCTGCTCGACGAGCCCGCCTCCGGCCTGCGCGGCGAGGAGCGCGAGCGGCTCGCCACGCTCGTGGAGGAGCTGCGCGCCGACGGGCTGACGATCCTGCTCATCGAGCACGACGTGGCGTTCGTGACCCGGCTGGTGGACCGGGTCGTGGTGCTCGACCTCGGCCAGGTCATCGCCGACGGCCCGCCCGCCGAGGTCAGGGCCGACCCGCTGGTGCTCGCCGCCTACCTCGGGCAGGCGTCATGATCGACGTCCAGGACCTGGTGGTCTCGTACGGCACCGCGACCGCGCTCGACCACGTCACGCTCACCGCCGCCAAGGGCGAGATGGTCGCCCTGCTCGGCCCCAACGGCGCCGGCAAGTCCACGCTCGCCAACACCCTCGCCGGGCTGCTGCGGCCCGCCTCGGGCAGCGTGCGGATCGGCGGCCGGCTCGCGCTCATCCCCGAGGGCCGCCAGCTCTTCCCCGACCTGTCCGTGGCCGACAACCTGGTGCTCGGCGGCTGGCGCTCAGGCCGGCGCGACCCCGCCCTCGTCTACGACCTGCTGCCCCGCCTGGCCGAGCTGGCCGGGCGGCGGGCCGGGGTGCTGTCCGGCGGCGAGCAGCAGATGGTCGCCTTCGGGCGGGCGCTGATGTCCGATCCCGACGCGCTCGTGGTGGACGAGCTGTCGCTCGGGCTGGCCCCCAACGTCACCGCCGACCTCGCCGCCCACCTCGCCGAGCTGAACCGCTCCCACGGGCTGACCGTGCTGCTCATCGAGCAGAACGCGCGGCTGGCGTTCGACCTGTGCTCGCGGGCGTACGTGCTGGAGTCAGGGCGGCTGGTGACCGAGGGCCCGTGCGACGAGCTGGCCGACGACCCGCGGGTGGCCAGCGCCTACCTGGGCGGGGCGATCACATGAGCGCGTTCCTCACGTACCTGCTGAACGGCCTGGCCGTCGGCTGCGCCATCGCGCTCATCGCGAGCGGGCTGGTCACCATCCACCGCGTCACCGGCGTGGTGAACTTCGCCCAGGGCACCTTCGCCGTCGTCGCGGGACTGTGCACGTCGTCGCTGCTCGGCCTCGGGTTCCCGCACGGCGTGAGCGAGGTGGCCGCCGTGCTCGCCGCCGCGCTGGCCGGGCTGCTCACCGGCCTGGCCGCCATCGGCAGGCCCGGCACCACGCCGCTGTCGTCGCTGATCGTCACGCTCGGGGTGGGCGTGCTGGCGTACGCGGTGGAGATCGTGCTCTGGGGTGACCAGCCGCGCTCCGCGCCCGGGCTGGCGGGCTCCGTGGAGATGCTCGGTGCGCGCATCCAGACCCAGTACCTGCTGGTCATCGGGGTCACCGCGGCCACGTTCGTGCTGCTCGCCCTCTTCTTCGGGCGCACCTACCTGGGCAAGGCGCTGACCGCGTGCGCCTCCAACCCGTACGCCGCCCGCGTCGTCGGCATCGACGTCAGGAAGATGGGGCTGCTCGCGTTCGCGCTCGGCGGGCTGCTCGGCGGCATCGCCGGAGTGCTGGTGACGCCGCTGCGGCCGATCTCGTTCGACACCGACGTCACGCTCATCGTCAACGGCTTCGCCGCCGCCGTCTTCGGCGCGCTCACCAGGCCCGTCATCGCGCTGGCCGGCGCGCTGCTGCTGGGCGTCGCCGAGACCATGGCCGCCGGCTACGGCTACGGCTCACACCAGCTCGAAGTCGCGCTCGGGCTGATGATCGTGGTCATGATCGTGCAGGCCGGCCGCCGTACCACGCTCTCCCAGGAGTCCGTATGATCAGGCTCGCCGCCGGGCTCCTCGCCGCCGCCGTCACGCTCGCCCTGCCCGCGGTGCTCGACGACAGCGCGCTCGCCGTCTACATCCTGCTCGGCCTCGCCGCCATCGTCACCGTCGGGGTGTCGCTGCTCATGGGGTACGCCGGGCAGGTCTCGCTCGGCCAGGGCGCCTTCTACGCCATCGGCGCCTACACCGCCGCGCTGCTCGCCCTCGGCGGCGTGCCCCCGATCGCCGGCCTGATCGCCGCACCCGTCGTCGCCGCCCTGTCCGCCCTCGTCATCGGCACTCCCCTGCTGCGGCTACGCGGCCACCACCTCGCCTTCGCCACCCTCGCCATGCAGCTCATCCTGCTGTCGCTGGCCGGGCAGCTCGAGTTCACCGGCGGCGACATCGGGCTGCAGGCCATCCCGCAGTTCTCCATCGGCTCCTTCCAGGCCGAGAGCGCCGCCGCGTACGCGTACCTCACCTGGGGCGGCCTCGCCCTCGTCCTGCTGGTCACCCACAACGTGATCACCTCACGCCCCGGCCGCGCCCTGCGCGCCCTGGCCACCAGCGAGACCGCCGCCGCCTCCTCCGGCATCCCCGTCGGGCGCTACAAGCTCGTCGTCTTCGCCCTGTCGGCCGCCTTCGCCGGCCTGGCCGGCGGCATCTACTGCTTCTACACCGGCTACGTCGCCCCCGGCTCCTTCCCCGTGCTGATCTCCATCCAGTACATCGTCATGGCCGTGGTCGGCGGCCTCGGCACCCTGTGGGGCGCCGTGGTGGGCGCCACCGCCATCACCCTGCTGGTCCAGGGCCTCGACAGCCTCGCCACCCTGCCGTGGATGCCGTCGTACGCGCCGAGCGTGCTGTCGTACGCGGTGTACGCCCTCGTCCTCATCGTCGTCGTCCTCTTCCTCCCCCAGGGCCTCCTCCCCACCCTCACCGACCGCCTCTCCAAAAAGACCCCCCACAAGCCCCGCCCCCGCTGAATTCAGCCTCCTCTACTGACCGCCTGACGCCCCGGGATGTGCGACGTGGGAGAGGCTCCTGATGCCGCTTGGCAGTTCTACCGCACCGAAACGGGGCGACCTGTCGTCAGCGAGGAGATTCAGGAAGTCTTGGGCGACGGTCCTCCGAAGAAGGAACTGGGCGCGCTGCTGACCAGGATCCAGTACAACCGCGCCCTGCCACGGGACACGAAGCCGCTCGGGCAAGGACTGTTCGAGGCTCGACTCACGTACGTGGGAAACGAGTACCGGCTCTACTTCGCGCACGGCCCGCAGGGCGAGCATGTCCTGCTCGGACTGGCCTTTCACAGGAAGGGCGGCAACGGTGCGCAGAAGAGGGTCATCGCCAGAGCCAGGGAGCGCCTGGCCGAGTGGCTGATGAGAATATAAGGTGAACCCGATACGAGGAGGTCGACCGTATGGATCCGCAAGTCGCGGAACTGCTGGGGATCGATCTGACCGACCCGGACGTCCAGCGTGAGAACGCGGCGATCGACCGCGACATGCGTCTGATCGAGACGCTCGTGGCGATCAGGAAACAACGCGGGCTCACTCAGGCCGAGGTGGCCGAGCGCATGGGGCGGAGCCAACCGGCGGTGTCCGACTTCGAACGGCTGGGCGGCGACCCGCATCTGTCGACCATTCGCCGCTACGCTCTGGCCGTGGGCGCCGAGGTCGTCCACATCGTGAGCGCCTCCGGCGGCGCGGCCACCACGAGTTCCACCGTTTCGCGGCTCTGCGTTCACCCCGTCGGCTTCCCCGAGAACGCGGGGTCGCCGCAGGCGAGCACCACGTCCGGCACGGGCAGCCTCGACCTGAGGCAGGCGACACGGTGATCGAGGGTTTTCTCGTCTTGGCCGACTCCGCGACAACGGACGCGACGTCGGGCAAGGTGCACATGCTGGGTGCGGGATGGTCACTGACCGGCCCGGCCATCCCTCCTTCTGCTGTCACCGGCTTCCTCCGCCTGCCGTGGGAGGAGGCCGGTGAGGGCATGCGGTTTCGCCTCCGGCTGGTCGGCAAGGATCAGGCGGAGGTGAAGGTCCTCCATGAGGACGGGGAGTGCCGTGCGGTGGCCTTCGAAGGGACTCTCGGCCTGCCCGACGTGCAGAGCACGGACGAGCTCACCAAGCAAGTGCCCATGAACCTCTGTTTCGCCATTCCCGTACCACCGCTGCCGCTGCCGGCCGGTCACGTCTACGAGTGGATCTTCGACGTCGAAGGGCTGAAGGTCGCTTCGGTGCGTTTCGCTGTTCGGGGTGGATCCTGACAGGGGGCGGTTGTTGATCTGGTATGCGGTCTTTCACGTTTGACATCCGCGCGTAACACTGGACGACGTGTCCCCTGTCGCGCGGGTTCCTGTGGTGCGTGGTCGTGGTGCGGAGGAGCGGGTGCTGCGGCGGCTGCTCGACGGCGCTCGCGAAGGGGGTGGCGGGGCTCTGGTGCTGGCCGGTGGGCCGGGCATGGGCAAGACCGCCGTGCTCGGCCTCGCCGCCGGGCTGGCCGGGGAGGCGTTCCTGGTGTTGCGGGCGTCGGGGGTCGAGGCGGAGTCGCGGCTGCCGTACGCCGGATTGCACGGGTTGCTGCGGCCCGTCGCGCAGGCCGCCGCCCGATTACCACCCGCGCAGGTCCGCGCGCTGGCCCCGGTGCTCGACCCCATCCCAGGAGCCGAGGGCGGGCTGGCGTTACCGGCGGCCGTGCTCGCGCTGCTGGCCGACCTCGCCGGTACGCGGCCGGTGCTCGTCTGCGTGGATGACGTGCACCTGCTCGACCCCGCCAGCCGTGAGGTGCTGGCGTTCGTGGCCAGGCGGGTGGCGGGTGAGCCGGTGGCGCTGGTGTTCACCGCCCGCGAGGACGGGCCCTGGGCGGCGGGGCTGCCGGTACGGGTGCTCACCGGGCTGGGCCGGACGGCCGTACGGGAACTCGCCGACGACCTCGCGCCCGGCGAGATCAGCGAGGAGCTGCTGGCGGCGCTCGGCCACGTCGCCCTGGGCAACCCGCTGGCGCTGACCGATCTGATCGGCTCGCTCACCCGCGACCAGCTCGCCGGCGTCGCCGCTCCGCCCGAGACGCTGCCCAGGGACGGCCGGTTATGGCGGGAGCACGCCTCCCGGCTGGCCGCGCTGCCGGCGGAGACCGGGCGGCTGCTGATGCTGATCGCCGCCGACCCCGAGATCGACGTGCCCACGCTGAACGCGGCGGCCCACCCCGGCTGCGCGCTCACCGCCCTCGAACCTGCCGAGCGGGCGGGCATCCTGTACGCCACCGGCTACCGCTACGCCTTCCACGACCCCGCCCTGCGCGGCGTCGCCTACCACGGCGCCACCCTCCTGAGCCGCCGCGAAGCCCACCGCCTTCTGGCCACCCTCTACGAAGGAGCGACGGAGCTCAAAAGCGCCTGGCACCGCGCGTGGGCGATGGACGGGGAGCCGGAGCACCTCGCCGACGACCTGGCCGCCGCGGCGCTCAAGGACCGTACGCCGGGCGGCCACCCCGAGCCGTCCCTGGCGCTGGAGCGGGCGGCCGAGCTGACCGGCAGGCACCGCCCCGAGAAGGCGGAACGGCTGGCCGCGGCGGCCAGGCACGCCTGGGTGGCGGGCCGCCCGCAGGTGGCCCGCGCGCTCCTGGCCCGCCTGCACGACCTGGCCAGGGCCCCGAACGAGGTGCGCGCCCACGTACGCCTGCTGCGCGGCAGCCTGGAGCTGCTCGGCGGCGAGACGGGCAGCGCCAGGGAGGAGCTGCTGGCCGCCGCGACCTGGCTGCTGGAGAGCCACCGCATGCTGGGCGTCCGCGCCCTGGTACGCGCGGCGGACGCCAGCTACCGGGCGGGCGACAACCGGGCGTTCATCGCGATCGCCCGGCAGGCCGCGGCCCTGCGCCGCCCGGACGAGCAGGTGCCGGCGCAGCTCATGTTCGAGTACCTGGCGGGGATGGCGGCGACGTTCAGCGGCGCGCACCGGGAGGCGGCGGCCCCGCTGCGCCGGGTGGTGGAGCTGGCCGGCCCAGTGGTCGGCACAGTGACCGGCCCAGTGACCGGCACAGTGACCGGCCCAGTGGCGGGCACAGGGATCGGCACAGGGGTCGGCACAGTGAACGACCCTTCCGTGCTGGCGTGGGCGGGCGTGGCGAGCATGCTGCTGGGCGAGGAGGCCACCGCCCACCGCCTGTCGGTCCGCGCACTGGAGGCGGCCGGCGCGCGCGGGGCGGCCTCGGCGGTGCCGCAGCTCCTGGAGTACGCGATCTACCCCGAGGTGTGGTCGGGCCGCTACACCTCGGTCGCCGACACCGCGGCGCGCGGCCTCCACCTGGCCAGGGAGGCGGGCCAGCGCAACACGGCCGCCCAGCACCTGGCCTGGCTGGCGATGACGGCGGCGGTGGAGGGCGATCAGGAGACGTGCAGGATCCGCGCGGACGCGGCCATCGACCTGGCCGGCGCGCACGACCTGGGCATCGCGGGCGCGATCGGCACGTGGGCGCTGGCCTGCCTCGACCTGGCGGCAGGGCGGCCCGCGGACGCGGCGGGACGGTTGCGGGCGGAGCGGCGTACCAGCCGTCATGTGGTGATCAGGGTGATGGCGACGCCGCACCTGATCGAGGCGTGCGCGCGTACCGGAGATCATGAGGGCGCCGAGGCGGCGCTGACGGTGCTGGAGGGCTGGGTGGGCAGCACGCGCAGCCCTGACCTGCGGGCGCTCGTCGCCCGCTGCCGGGCGCTGCTGGCGGGCCCGCGCGAGGCGGACGAGCTGTTCAGGGAGGCGCTGGAGCTGCACGGGCAGGGCGGCCACGAGTTCGAGGCGGCGCGGACGCGGCTGCTGTACGGCAGCGCGCTGCGCCGCGACCGCCGCCCCGGCGCGGCCAGGACGCACCTGCACGCGGCACTGGAGACGTTCGAACGGTACGGCGCCCGCCTGTGGACCGAGCAGGCGCGGACGGAGCTGCGCGCATCGGGCGAACCGGTCGGCCCGGCGCCGGCGGCGGCCACGAGCCAGCTCACCCCGCAGCAGCTGCGCATCGCCCGCATGGTGGCCGAGGGCGCCACCAACAAGGAGGTGGCCGAGCAGCTGTTCCTCAGCCGGCGCACGGTCGAGCACCATCTGCGCAACGTCTTCAGCCGGCTCGGCGTCCGCTCCCGCGTCGAACTGGTAAGGCTCATGTCCTGATCGCAGGACCGGTGATTTCACCGATGCACAGTTGACGGCCGCTCCGAACAATGGCGAAAGACAGCTGTCACCACCCGAAGCACCCCCCGATGAGCAGGGAGTATGACGACGTGCAGCTCTTAGCCCCCCGATTCGGCGCGCGAACGTTCACCAAACTCGCCCTCACCGTCTCACTGATCGCCGGCGCCCTCGCGGCCGCCTCCCCCGCCCAGGCGGCGAGCCCGTACGAGCGCGGCCCCGCCCCGACCGACGCCCTGCTCGAAGCCTCCAGGGGCCCGTTCTCGACCGGGCAGACCAGCGTCTCGTCGCTGGTGAGCGGCTTCGGCGGCGGCACGATCTACTATCCGCTCGACACCAGCCAGGGCACGTTCGGCGCGATCGCCATCTCGCCCGGCTACACCGCCCGCTGGTCCAGCCTGTCGTGGCTGGGCCCGCGCATCGCCTCACACGGCTTCGTGGTGATCGGCATCGAGACGAACACCCTCTACGACCAGCCGGACAGCCGGGGCCGCCAGCTCCTCGCCGCCCTTGACTACCTGGTCGAGGACAGTTCGCTGACCGTACGCAGCCGCATCGACTCCTCGCGGCTGGCCGTGGCGGGCCACTCGATGGGCGGCGGCGGCTCGCTGGAGGCGGCGAGCAGCCGGTCCTCGTTGCAGGCGGCGGTGCCGATCGCGCCGTGGAACCTGCAGAAGTCGTGGTCGGGCGTGCGCGTGCCGACGATGATCATCGGTGGTGAGAGCGACAGCATCGCCCCGGTCTCCAGCCACTCCGAGCCGTTCTACCAGAGCATCCCGGCGTCGTCGGAGAAGGCGTACCTGGAGCTGAACAACGCCAGTCACTTCTTCCCGCAGACCACCAACACCACGATGGCCAAGTCGATGGTGGCCTGGCTGAAGCGGTTCGTCGACGACGACACCCGCTACGAGCAGTTCCTCTGCCCGCCGCCCAGCGGGCTGGCGATCGAGGAGTACCGCCACACCTGCCCGAGCTCCTGACCTTTCCAGAGGATGGCGGCCGCACGCGTGCGGCCGCCATCGCGTGCTTCCCGTACCGCTCCGCCATGTGCTCAGTCGCCTACACCCCCCGCAGAGGCTCCCGAACCTTCATAAGAGCGAACCCCAGCAGGTTGAGCCCCCGCCAAGCCTCTGGCCGCTCGGCCCGCTCATCATCGGCCGCCAGCCCGATCCCCCAAACCCGATCAACCGGACTGGCCTCCACGACCACCCGCTCCCCCGTCGTCAAGAGGTAGTCGCGCAACTCGGCGTTCTGCCCGAACTTCGCCAGATTTCCCCGCACCACGATCTCGAACCGCTCCCCCCGCTTGACGACCTCCACCAGCCCATCGACATCCGCACCACACTCTCCATCCCCACACCATCCCAAGAGCCAGGAATCATCCGCCAACCACTTCCGTCCCCGGCAGTCCAGGATCACTCTGGTAAGAGAGTGGACACCAGGAGTATGGTGCGAAGTATGGCGACTAAGAAAGTAACGGTGACGATCCCCGAGGAGCTCCTAGACGAGATCCGTACGGATGCCGCAGACCGGGGCCTGTCCGCGTACATCACCGAAGCCTTGCGCGCCAAACGCGACCGGGACCGGCTGCTCGAACTGGTGAACTGGCTGGAGGAGGAGTACGGACCGGTCACCGACGACGAGCACACCGCGGTGATGCAAGAGCTGGAAGAGCTGGATGCCGAGCACGAGCGCCGCCGCGCCCGCCGGAAGAAGTCCGCAGGAGAGGCTGCGTGAGCAAGCGAGCCGGCGGGCACAGCAACGTGCCGCTGCGGACCTTCGTTCTCGACAGTGAGGCTCTTTCCCTCGCTGTGCGGGGCGACCGACAGATGGTCGCCTGGCTGGATCTCGCCGCCCGAGGTCAGGCGGAGGTCGTGACGTCTCCGATGACGGTGGTCGAGGCGTATGACGGGAGGATCACGGAGCAACGCTGGGATTGGGTGCTCTCCCGGCTCAACATCGCCGACATCGGCAAGGACCATGCCCGTGAGGCGCGCCGGCTCCTGGCCGACGCCAAGCTGCACGGTCACAAGTACGCGATCGACGCCGTGCTCGCTGTCGTCGCACGACGTCAGAAGGGGGAAGTCATCGTCTTCACCTCGGATGTGGACGACCTGGAGAAGCTTCTCCCCGACACGATCCTCGTCAAGAAGGTCTGAATACAACTCTGCCGTTCGGTGGGTAGTAGACGCTGGCGACCGGTGGCTCGTCGCAGTAGTCCTTGCCGTGCTGGCTGCAGCACCACTCGGTGGCCGCGACGCTCTTCGGGTCGTTGAAGGCGAGGTCGAACGGCTCACGATCCGGATTTCCATGGGTTCCATGCGCAGGCGTAGCGAAAGCTCCCCGGCTTCGGGGCGCGATCATTACCATGGGCTCCCATGGTGGGCGGGCGGACATGGCGGATCCGGTTGTTATGGCTGCTGTCCGTGCTCTTACCGGTCGTGGTGGCCGTGACCGCCAACCAGGTGTACGCCGACGGCGTGTGGAGCGGCCCTTGGACCGCCGGCACCATCGTGGCGGCGGTGGTGTCCGCGCTGGTCCTCGAACGGTTCCAGCGCGTGACCGCGCCCGCCCCCGCGAGCGTCACCGACACGATGAAGACCCTCGCCGACCTGGTCGAGCAGCGGTGGAGCGATGAGGTGGTGACGCGTGGACTGGGCGATCCGCCCATCCCGGTCTCCTGGTGCATGACCCGCAGGACCAAGCTCATGGACCACCCGCACCTGATCGCCGACCGAGAGCCGGCGGTGACGGGCCGTTCCGACGACATCAAGGCGCTCTGCGCCGCCTTCCGCTCACTGCGCCGGCGTCGCCTGGTCATCACCGGGGGCGGGGGCACGGGCAAGACCACGCTGGCCATCCAGCTGATGCTGCATCTGATCCGCACGCGCGCCGACGACGAGCCGGTCCCGGTGCTCCTGCCCGTCGCCGACTGGGACGTCGAGGTCCACCCGCGATTCCAGGACTGGGTGGCCGATCGCGTACGCACCGACTACGCCGCGCTGCGCACGCTGGGCGACAAGCGGGACGGTGCCGACGTCCTGGCGGCCCGCGGCGCGATCCTGCCCGTGCTCGACGGTCTCGACGAGCTGCCTGAGCCCGCCCGCGCCAAGGTGATCGCGACGCTGTCCAGCACGCTCATGGAGCGTGATCAGCTGATCGTCACCTCACGCGTCACCGAGTACGGCGACGCGATCGCCGCCACGCGGCGCCCGCTCAAGGCCGCCGCCGTCATCGCGCCCAGCCGGCTGAAGCCCGACGTCGCGGCGGACTACCTGAGTTCCCATCTGCCCGCGCTCCCCGGGTCCTCGGCGTGGCACACGGTCCTGCGCGCGCTCAGAGAGGGCACCGCGCCGGCGCTTGCCGACGTCACCTCCACCGCACTCGGCCTGTGGATGGTCAGGGCCGTCTACATCGACCGGCCGGAAGCCGACCCGGCTCCGCTGGTCACCGAGTACGCCGCCGACGAGGCCGCCCTGCGCGCCCACCTCCTCGACAACCTCCTCGACGCGCTGCTGACCGCGCGCACCGCGATCGGGCCCACGACCTGGGACACGGCCAAGATCACTAAGTGGACCCGGCGGCTGGCCGTTCTGCAGACCAGGTCCGACGGTCCCGACCTGGCATGGTGGCGGCTGACCGACCAGGCGCTGCCCCCCTCTCGAGTACGGCGCGTGATCGCCCGCACCTGGATCGAGGGGCTCAGCGGCCTCGTGTTCGCGCTCCCCGCCGCGCTGATGGCCACCCTGACCTACGGGCCGGTCTTCGGCTGCGCCTTCGGCCTCTGCTA
Source organism: Nonomuraea sp. NPDC004580 (assembly GCF_040609855.1). Classification (NCBI taxonomy): domain Bacteria; kingdom Bacillati; phylum Actinomycetota; class Actinomycetes; order Streptosporangiales; family Streptosporangiaceae; genus Nonomuraea; species Nonomuraea sp. NPDC004580. The sequence goes on from NZ_JBEXLH010000022.1 coordinate 16,235, forward strand.
CGGCCTGCCCGCGGTGGAAGCCGCCCGCACTCCGGACTTCGCTCCGCTGCGGGTGCGGCGACGGCTGCGGGACTTCATGAGGAACACGCGGTCAGACGTACGGCAGCTGGTCGTCCTCCTGCTGGCCGGCGTCACCGGCCTGCCTGCCGCGGGCGCTGCCCTGATCACGCACGGCTGGAAGGCGGGTCTGGGCTCCCTGCTCGCGGCGCTCGGCGTCAGCTGGCTGGCCGTGCGGATGATACGGCTGAAGGACAGGGATTCCGCCCTGCCCGACGAGAACCGGATCCCGCCGTTCACCGCCGCCGTCACCCCGCTGTCCACCTGGCGGGTCAACCGAAGCCTCATCGGTGTGCAGCTGTTGAACGCGCTGTTCCTCGGAGCGGCCGTGGGCTTCGGTTTCGACTTCATCAACGAGGCGTCGCCCGTGCCGCCTTCCCCATCGCCCCGTGTGCACGCAGGGATGGGCGTGATCTCCGGCATCGCGCTCGGCATGGTGAACAAACGCCAGCACATGTGGCTGAAGTCCGCCATCGCCCTCCTGCACCTGGGGCCGTCGGGCCGGCTGCCGTTCCGCTTGATGCGCTTTCTGCACGAGCTGCACCAGCTCGGCGTCCTGCGAACCGTCGGCCCCTTCTATCAGTTCCGCCACGCCGAGCTGCACGACCATCTCGCCGCCGCCGAGGCACCCGGCCGCTCCCCCTGACCGCCCCGCGCCGGGGCGTCAGGGCAACTGCCCCTTCGCCACGGTCACCGGGTGGGTGCGCACCGAAGGAGGTCAGCGGGCCAGGGCGCGGCTGATGACCAGCCTCTGGATCTGGTTGGTGCCCTCGAAGATCTGCATGATTTTCGCCTCGCGCATATACCGCTCCACTCGGAACTCCCGCGTATACCCGTACCCCCCGAAAACCTGAACCGCGTCCGTGGTGACCTTCATGGCGGCGTCCGTGGCGACCAGTTTGGCGATCGAGGCGTGGCGGCCGTACGGGAGGCCGGCGTCGCGGCGGCGGGCGGCGTCCAGGTACATGGCGCGGGCGGTGTCCACGGCGGCGGCCATGTCGGCCAGCAGGAAGCCCAGGCCCTGGTGGTCGATGATGCGTTTGCCGAACGTCCGGCGTTCCTTGGCGTACGCCACCGCCTCGTCCAGAGCGGCCTGGGCGAGGCCCGTGGCGCAGGCGGCGATGCCCAGGCGGCCGGAGTCGAGGGCGCCGAAGGCGATCTGGAGGCCCTGGCCCTCCTCGCCGATGAGGCGGTCGGCGCCCACGAGCACCCCATCCCAGTGGGCGCTGGTCGTCGGTACGGCGTGCAGGCCCATTTTCTCCTCCGGGCGGCCGAAGGTGAGGCCGTCGGCCGAGCCGGGGGCGAGGAAGCAGGAGACGCCGCGCGAGCCGGACCCCGTGCGGGCGAAGAGGGCGTAGAAGTCGGCGATGCCCCCGTGCGTGATCCACGCCTTGTTGCCGGTGATGCGGTAGCCGTCGGCGACGCGCTCGGCGCGGCAGGTCAGCGCCCCGGCGTCGGAGCCGGCCTGCGGCTCGGACAGGCTGTAGCCGCCGATGAGCTCGCCGGCCAGCATGCGGGGCAGCCACCGGTCGCGCTGCTCGGGGGTGCCGTGGGTGAAGACGGTGTAGCAGGCCAGCGTGTGCACGCTGGTGGCGACGGCCACGGCCGCCCAGCGCATCGCCAGCTCCTCGATGACCTGCAGATACACTTCGTACGGCTGCCCGCCCCCGCCGTACTCCTCCGGGTAGGGCAGGCCGAGCAGCCCGGCCGCGCCCAAGGTGGCGAACAGGCCCTCGGGGTAGGTCTCGGAGCGTTCATGCTCGTCGACCCGGCGGGCCAGCTCCTTGTCGGCGATGTCGCGGGTCAGCTCGATGAGGTCTCTGGCGTCCTGGTCCGGCAGCAGGCGTTCGACGGTCACGATGACTCCTGAGGATTCAGAGGTTCTCCAACGCTTTCCGCGCGCGTTCGCGGAACTCGGCGACCCGGGCGAGCTTGATGTCCTCGTACCCGCGGATCAGGTCGGGCAGGCCCGCGAGTTCCTCGACGACGGCGGCGTTGGCGGGGGTGAGGCGGCCGAGGGCGGTGCGGACGAGCTCGCGGTACTCGCCGACCAGCGCCCGCTCGACCCGGCGCACCTCGGCCCTGCCGAACACGTCGAACGCGGTCCCCCGCAGCACCTTCGCGGCGCGCAGGCCGCGGAAGAGCACCCCGGCGGAGCGGCCCACCTTGATCTTGCGCTTCATGCCCATCGCGCGGAGGACCGGCGGGTGGAGCAGCACCGTCACCTTGGCGCCGGTGCCGAACTCGCGCTCGCGCCGCGCCTGCTCGGCGGGGTCGAGGTGGAGGCGGGCGACCTCGTACTCGTCCTTGTAGGCCATCAGCTTGTGCAGGCCGCGCGCGTAGGCGAGGGCGATGGCGGCGCCGGCCTCCTCGCCGGCCCGCTCCAGAGCGCGGGCGGCGACGCTGCGGACGTCGTCGGCGTACGTACGGGCGTACGTGGCGTTCTGGTAGCCGGTGAGGTCGGCGACGCGATCGGCCACGACCTCCTCGAACGTCAGCGGCGCGGCAGGCGCGGGCAGCACGGCCCTGCGCACGGCGCCGGGGTCGTGCGCGACGGCCCGCCCCCACCGGAACGCGGCCAGGTTCTGCTCGACGGAGGCCCGGTTGAGCGTGATGGCCCGCTCGATCGCGTCGGCGCCGACGGGCAGGCAGCCGTGCTGGTACGCGGCGCCGAGCAGCAGCAGGTTGGCCGGCATGTGGTCGCCGAACAGCTCCTCCGACAGCGCGTGCGCGTCCACGCAGTGCTGGGCGCGGGTGGCGGAGGCGACACGGGCGACCGCGTCGGCGTGGCCGGGCACGGCGACGCGGCCGGTCACCATGGCGGCGGTGGGCACGACGGAGGTGTTCAGCACGGCGACGGTACGCCCGGGCGCCGCCACGGACAGCGTGGCGTCGGCCGCCGCCCCCAGCACGTCGAACCCGATGAGCACGTCGGCGCTGCCCCGCGAGGCCCGGACGTGCCCGGCCGGCGGCCGCTTGCCGATGCGCACGTCGCTGACCACGGGCCCGCCCTTCTGGGCGAGCCCGGTCTGCTCCAGGCCGGTGGCGTGCAGCCCGTCGAGGTGGGCGGCCATCTGCAGGATCTGCGAGACGGTGACCACGCCGGTGCCGCCGATGCCGGGCATCCTGATGAGCGTCTCGTCGGCGTGGGAGGTGACCGGCTCGGGTGAGGTGACGGGCGGCGCGGGCACCTTCCTCGGCTCCTTGGTGCCCGGCTCGACCAGCAGGAACGAAGGGCAGTCGCCCTTGAGGCAGCTCAGGTCGGTGTTGCAGGATGCCTGGTGGATGCGGGTCTTGCGGCCGTACTCGGTCTCGACCGGCTGCACGGACAGGCACGTGGAGACGTCGCCGCAGTCGCCGCAGCCCTCGCAGACCCGCTCGTTGACGTGCACCTTCTGGGCGGGCGTGGGGAGCTTGCCGCGCTTGCGCAGCCGCCGTTCCTCGGCGGCGCAGCGGTCGTCGTGGATGAGCACGGTCACCCCGCCGATCGCGGCCAGCTCCTTCTCGACCTCGGGCAGGTCGTCGCGGTGCCGTACGGAGGCGATCGGCGCGAGCTCCACCCCCCGGTACGTCTCGGGCTCCGGCGTGGTGATCACCACCCGCCGCACACCCTCAAGGGCCAGCTCCCGTGTCAGCGCGGGCACGTCGAGCCGCCCCTCGGGCCGCTGCCCGCCGGTCATGGCGACCGCGTCGTTGTAGAGCAGCTTGTACGTCATCGGCACCCCCGCCGCGACCGCCGCCCTGATGGCCAGCGACCCGGAGTGGTGGTAGGTGCCGTCGCCGAGGTTCTGGACGAAGTGCCGGTCGTCGGTGAACGGCGACAGCCCGATCCACTGCGCGCCCTCGCCGCCCATCTGGGTGATGCCGACCTGGGTGCCGCGCCCGTGACCGTCGAGCGCGATCATCGCGTGGCAGCCGATGCCCACGCCGACCAGCGTGCCGTCGGCGGTGCGGGTGGAGGTGTTGTGCGGGCAGCCCGAGCAGAAGTACGGCGTGCGCGCCGCCACCACCGGCAGCAGCCCCCTGCGGCGCTCGCGGCGCGGCGGCTCGATGCCTAGGCAGGTGGCGATCGCCTTGGCCACGTCGTCGGCGCCCAGCGTGCCCCTGGCGGTGAGCAGGTCGCGGCCGGTGATCTCGGGGACGTGCGCGCCGCCGTACAGGGCCTGCTTCAGGTGGCCCTCCAGGAACGGCACCTTGTCCTCGACCACCAGCACCCGGCCGAGGCCGGAGGTCAGCTCGGCCAGCTCGGCGGGGTCGAGCGGGAACGGCATCGCGATCCTGATCAGCCGCAGGCCGTGCGCGTCCATCGCGGCCTCGTCGATGCCGAGGTCGGCGAGCGCGCGTTCGACCACCGCGTACGTGGCGCCGGACGCGAGCACCCCCAGCGTGGTGTTGCCGGCGCCGGCGGTCACCCGGTTGAGCCCGTGCTCGCGGGCGTAGGCGCGGGCCAGGTCGAGGCGGCGGGTGAGCATGTCGTGCTCGGCGTCGAGCGCGGCGGGGCCGAGCAGGATGGGCGCGGGCCCCCGGGAGGCGCGCCCGGGCTCGGGGATGCCGGCGCGCAGCGGGCCGAGGTCGACGGTGGCGGAGGCGTCGGCGATGTCGGCGACGATCTTCAGGCCGACCCACAGGCCCGTCGCCCGCGACATGGCCACCGCGTGCAGCCCGAACTCGATGATCTCGGCCACCGAGCCCGGCGCCAGCAGCGGCATCGACAGGCTCTGGCACATCGGCTCGCACGAGCTGGGCAGCGTGGACGACTTGCAGCCGGGGTCGTCGCCGATCCAGGCCACCGCGCCGCCCAGCGGGGCCGTGCCCGCCACGTTGGCGTGCCTCAGGGCGTCGGCGGCCCGGTCGAGGCCGGGGTTCTTGCCGTACCAGAAGCCCGTCACGCCCTCGTGGCGGCGGCCCGGCACCTGGTCGAGCAGCTGCGTGCCGGCCACCGCCGTGGCCGCCAGCTCCTCGTTCAGCCCCGGTTTGACCACCACGCCGGCGGGCTCCAGGAACTTCGCCGCCCTGCCCATCTCCAGGTCCACGCCCGCCAGCGGCGAACCCGGGTAGCCGCTGACGAACGCCCGGGTGTCCAGCCCGCGCTCGTCGTCCAGGCGGCGCTGCTCCAGCGTCAAGCGGACCAGGGCCTGGATGCCCGAGATGAGCACGCGGCCGTCGTGCGCCGTGTACTTGTCGTCGAGCGACACGGGGGCGGGAGTCTCGCTCACGCTCATGCGAACCTCCTGGCTTTCTTACGTGCTCGCCTCGTGGGCGCCGTGCTTCCCAGCACAGCAACCAGGGCATGATATGCGCAAGTATTAGACGAGAAACCGGGCCGAAGACGCAAACAATATGAGTTCATGGACGTGCCAGCCGGCGTTCTTTGCGCATGAAGGGGGCGTACTCCGTGCCTGAGGTGGACGACATCGATCACCAGGTGCTGCGACTGCTGCGCGAGGACGGGCGCAGGACGTTCTCCGAGATGGCCGAGCGTATCGGGCTGTCGGTGGCGGCGGTCAAGCGGCGGGTGGACCGGCTCAAGGAACTGGGCGTGATCACCGGCTTCGCCGTGCAGATCGACTACGCCAAGCTCGGCTGGGGCATCGAGGCCTTCACCGAGCTGCGCTACCCCGGCACCACCCCGGTCGCCGAGATCATCCGCACCGCCACCGACGTGCCCGAGGTGCAGGCCGTGTTCACGATCGCGGGCGACCCGGACGCGCTGATCCACGTACGGGTGCGCGACCTCGGCCACCTCCAGCAGGTCATCGACCGGCTGCGCAGGGCCGGGAACGTCACGGGCACCAAGACCCTGCTCGTGCTCGGGTCGTGGACCCGCGACGTCGTGGACTGAGGCCGGGCAGGCGCAGGTCAGGGGGTTCGCCTGTCCTGGTGGGAGAAGGAGCGGACGAGCAGGCCGATCGCGAGCAGCACCGCCACGCCGAGGCCCAGCATCCACATCGACGCGCCGGTCAGCGGCAGGGTCTCGCCGCCGTGGTGTGCGGGCGGCGGCACGTCTCCGGCCGCTGCCGGGGGCTCGGGGTCGCGCTCGCGGCGGGGCTCGTCCGGCTCGTGCCCGGTGTTCCTGCGTTCCTTGTCCGGGGAGGCGCTGGGAGTCGGCTCGGGGGTCTCCTGCGGCTCCTCGGTGCTCTCCTGAGCCGGTTCCGCCGCCGCCACGACCGTGTCGGCGCAGGTGTGGTTGTCCTCGGTGTTCTCCTCGCCGCCGCCCGTCGTGACGGACGCGCAGATCGTCAGCGGGCCCGCCACGTGCGGGGTCAGGCTGAACGCGTACGTCCTGCTCTCCCCCGGCGCGAGCGGGCCGAGCGGGCAGGTGGACGCGGAGCCGCTGGGCGGACACTCGGCCGGGCGCTCGGCGATCGTCGCGCGGTCGCCGTCGGCCAGGTTGTGCAGGGAGACGTTCGCCGCCCGTGAGGGGCCGTGGTTGGTCACCGTCAGCCGGTACGGGATCCGCTCGCCGTGGCTCACCTCCCGCGGGGCGCCCTCCTGGCGTACCTCGACCTCGGCGACCGCCCGCGCCCGCGTCGTCAGCTCGTCCTCGCCGGCGATCGCGTCGGGTGCGGTGACGTTTGCGCGGTTGACCAGGCCGGTGCCGTCCTGGAGGGCGGGATCGGTGCTGACCGGCAGCTCGAACGCGACGCTGCCGCCCGCAGGGAGTGCCGTGCCACAGGTGACCGTGCGTCCGGTGAGCGAGCAGCCGTCCGGGAGGCGGCCGGGGGTGAGGTCGCGGTCGAGCACGGCGGTGGCGATGACGCCGGTGGCGTCCGTCTCGCCGGCGTTCGTGACGGTCATGACGTAGACCGCCTCGCCGCCGATGATCACCGGGGTAGGCGCGAGGTCCTGGGTGACGTGCAGGTGCGCGGGGGCGCGGGGCGTCCCCGTCACGCTCGGCCCGGGCGCCGCCGGCCCGCCCCGCCGGCCGCCCAGCTCCCCTTCCGGCCCGCCCCGCCGACCTCCCAGCTCCCCTTCCGGCCCGCCCCGCCGACCTCCCAGCTCCCCTTCCGGCCCGCCCCGCCGACCTCCCAGCTCCCTTTCCGGCCCGTACGTCGGCGCCCCCACGAGCCCGGACGGCCCCATCGCGCTCTTGGCGGCGCTGCCCGGCGCGAGCCCGGCCCCCGGACCTCGCGCGGCGCCGCCGGGCGCGAACCAGGCGCCGCCGCCGGCCCCGAGGCCCGCGCCCGCGCCGAGGCCCGCGCCCGCGCCCGCGCCAAGGTCCGCGCCCGCGCCGAGGTCCGTGACAAGCCGGCCGGCGGTGAGCGCCGGCGTGCCGGGCGAAGAGCGCGGGCCGGCAGGTGGGCCGGCCGCCGGAGGCGGCTCGATGGCGGGTGGGGTGGTCGCCGCCCAGGCGGCGGTGCCCAGCGCGGCGAGCGCGATGATCGCCGCGATTCCGGGCCTGCCCATGTCGTACCCCCGCGTGACGTGCCTGTCTCGACCCGGTGGTGATCCTCCTCCCGGGGAGCCGGGTCCCGGGGGCGGTCCGACCGCAATCATGAGCCGCCGTGACCGACTCTTTGCCTCACGGGTCAGCCCTGGTAGGGCGGCAGGTTGAAGCGGGTGCGGATGGTCCGCTGGACGGCGAGCTTGTCGGCGCGGGCGTCGATGGTCAGCACGTACTCCTTGCGGCGGAACAGCTCCAGCACCGGCCCGGTCTTGTCGTGGTAGTCGGCGAGCCGCCTGGCGAGCGCGTCGGGGGTGTCGTCGGCCCTGGTCACCAGCTCGCCGCCGCACACGTCGCAGCGCCCCTCCTCCTCGGGCCGGTGGGCGATGAGGTTGTAGTCCATGCCGCACCGCGCGCACAGCCGCCGGGCCAGCACCCGCCTGCGCACCTCGTCGTCGGGCAGGTCGAGGTGGATGACGCCGTCGAGGTCGTAGCTCTCCAGGAAGAACTCGGCCTGGCGCCGGTTGCGCGGGAAGCCGTCGACGATGAAGCCGTAGTTCCAGTCGTGGAGTTCGAGGCGGTCCTTGACGACGTCCGCCACCAGGTCGTCGCCGACCAGCTCGCCGGCCGCGAGGAGGCGTCGTACCTGGGCGCCGAGCTTGGTGTGGTGCTTGACGTGCCAGCGGAAGATGTCACCGACGCTGATGTGGACGAGGTCGAGGTCGGCGGCGAGCATCGCGCTCTGGGTGCCCTTGCCGCTGCCCTGCACGCCCATGATCACGTATTTCCGCATATCGAGCCGCTCCCGTCCTGTCGTTGGTCTCGTCACCTTCCCATCGGGGATCATGCGCGAAAAGGTGTACGAACCGGCGCGGCGATCGTGCGAGGATCTCCGCCATGGATCCGCGTTACCCCGTCCCGCTGCGTCCCGGCGACCGCGTCGCCGTCACCGCCCCCTCCTCCGGCGTGCCCGACGTGCTGCGCGCCCGGCTCGAGGCGGCGATCCGCACGGTGGAGTCGCGCGGGTTCGAGGTGGTGACGGGCTCCTGCCTGTACGACCCCGGCCACGTCAGCGCCCCGGCGGAAGACCGGGCCCGCGAGCTGATGACCCTGCTCACCGACCCCACGATCAGGGCCGTGGTGCCGCCGTGGGGCGGCCAGACCGCGATCGACCTGCTTCCGCTGCTCGACTGGGACGCGCTGCGCGCCGCCGAGCCGACCTGGGTGGTGGGCTATTCGGACATGTCCACGATCATCACGCCGCTGACGATGCTCACCGGCGTGGCCACGGTCCACGGCAACAACCTGATGGACACCCCCTACCGCGCCCCCGAGGGCCTGCTGACCTGGCTCGACATCGTCACGATGACGCCTGGCACGACGTTCACCCAGCTCCCGCCCGGCCGGCACCGCGCGCACGGCCGCGACGACTACGTCGAGACGCCCGAGGTGGACACGTTCACGCTGGACACCCCAGCACGCTGGCGGCGGCTCGACGGCGACGGCGACCTGGAGGTGACCGGCCGGCTGATCGGCGGCTGCATCGAGACGCTCGCCGACGTCGCCGGCACCCCCTACGCCGACGTGCCCGCCTTCGCGGCGGCGGCCGGTGACGAGGGGCTGCTGGTCTACGTCGAGGCGTGCGAGCACGACGCGGGCGAGATCTGCCGGCACCTGCACGGCATGCGCCTGGCCGGCTTCTTCACCGGCGCTAACGCCGTCATCGTGGGCCGCACCTCGGCGCCCGGCCTCCCCTCGCTGAGTCAGGAGGAGGCCGTGCAGGACGCGCTGGGCGGGCTCGGCGTGCCGATCGTGGCCGGGGTCGAGTGCGGGCACGTGCCGCCGTACATGCCGATCGTGAACGGCGCCCGCGGCCGCCTGGTGTGCACCGCGGACCGGAACGAATTGACCCAGACTCTCGCCTGATACGTAGATCTGCCGATGCTCGGCACACCCGCTGCGCATACTGTCGGCCCCACCGAGCGCCTTCAGAGCCCCTTCAGAGCCCCTTCAGAGCCCCTTCAGAGCCCCTTCAGAGCAAGGTGGGTCCATGCGTGCGCTGACCGTGTTCCTGTCCACTCTCGCCCTGGTCACGACCTGTGCCGCCCCGGCCGAGGCGAAACCGGCCGCGACGGTCCCCGACGTGGTGTTCCAGCGGGCCGACTTCACCACCGGCACCGCCGAGGGCACGACGGCGGCGGGCGGGCTGGCGTTCGGGGAGGCGACGGGCACCGTGTCCCACACCGACGCGCTGGGCACGAAGACGTGGGAGTACGCCCGCTGGACCGGCCCCGAGCAGGTCATCGGCTTCGCGGCGACCGAGCTGATCGCGTCGTGGACGGCCGACGTGCCGCCGGGGAGCTGGCTGCAGGTCGAGGCCAGGGGCAGGAACGCCGAGGGGCTGACCCGGTGGTACTCCCTGGGCCGCTGGTCGTACGCGGAGGGCGACGTGCTGCGCACCTCGGTGCCCGGCCAGTCCGACGCCGACGGGAAGGTGGCGGTGGACACGCTGGTCGCGGCGGCCGGCAAGCCGCTCAGCGCCTACCAGCTCCGGCTGACCCTCTACCGGCGGCCGGGGTCTTCCGTGACGCCGCGGGTGCGGACCTCCGGCGTGATGAGCTCCAACGTGCCGCGCCGCGCGAGCGTGCCGGTCAGTCCAGGCGGCGGCGCGTGGGGCGAGGAGCTGGCCGTGCCGCGCCGCTCCCAGAACATCCACCAGGGCCACTACCCCGAGTGGAACGGCGGCGGCGAGGCGTGGTGCAGCCCCACCTCGACCACGATGGTCATGGGCTACTGGGGCACCTGGCCCAGCGAGCAGGACACCGCCTGGGTCAAGGACTCCGACCCGAACCCCGAGGTCGACCACGCCGCCCGCTTCACCTACGACCACGCCTACAAGGGCACCGGCAACTGGCCGTTCAACACCGCCTACGCCGGCCGCTACGGCCTCGACGGGTTCATCACCCGGCTGCGCTCGCTGACGGAGCTGGAGCTGCTGATCAGCGCCGGCATTCCGGTGATCACCTCGCAGTCCTTCAAGAAGGAGGAGCTGCCGGGCGCGGGTTACGGCACGGACGGCCACCTCATGGTCGTCGTCGGCTTCACCGGGACCGGCGACGTGATCGCCAACGACCCCGCCTCACCGAGCAACGCGGCCGTGCGGCGGGTCTATCCGCGGGCCGCGTTCGAGAACGTGTGGCTGCGGAGTTCGAGCAGCGGCGGCGTCGCGTACGTGATCCATCCGCAGGGCCGCCGGCTGCCCGCCACGACCCCCGGCCTGCCCGCCAACTGGTGACCCCGATGGCCGTCATGATCTGCCCGAATATGCAGCGATAGCGGCGGTTGAGCGGCCGTTCGTGCCCCTCGACGGCCGCCCCGGACGTGCGTACATTGGCATCCTACGAACGCCGAACTCGACGAGCCTTTGCGCGGTGGAACGCCGGATGACCGAGGACGAATCAGCAGCCACGATCGAGAAGTCGCGGCTCGTGCGCGACTCACGTTGGAACGGTCCACCGTTGCTGCTGGCCGACGCGGGGGCCCGGGTGCTGCTGGCCGGCACGGGCACGCATCGGCCCGCGTCCCGGCTGCCGCAGGCGCCCGCCGTGGCCGCCACCCTCACCGACGTCGCCCGCTGCCTGGTCGAGCGGGCGCACCTGGCGCCCGACCGGCTCGACGTGCTGCTCGACCCGCCCACGCCCGGAGAGCTGGGCGAGGCGCTGGAGCGGGCGGCGCGCGAGGCGACGAGCGTGCTGATGTTCCACTTCGTGGGGCATGCCCTGTTCGGGCCCGGTGACGAGCTCTATCTCGCCACCGGGGCGACCATCGACCTCTTCGAGGGCACCGCGGGCTATCAGGCGCTGCCGTACGCGCTGGTGCGGCGCATCCTCGCCGGGTCGCGGGCCGAGCTGGCCGTGGTGGTGCTCGACTGCTGCTTCAGCGGCGGCGGGCGGCCGGTGGCCGCCAAGGCGATGGATCAGCCGCTGGCCTGGCCCGGCGCCTACGTGCTGGCGTCGTCGAGCCGCGATCCCAACTCGTGGGCGCTGCCCGGCGTCCGGCACACCGCGCTCAGCGGCGGGCTGCTGCGGCTGCTGCACGAGGGCGACCCCGAGGGGCCGGCCGCGTTCACGCTCGACCACGTCCACCACCGCCTGGCCCGCTCACTGCCCGCCGCCGGGTTCCCGCGGCCCCTGCGGGAGGCGGGCGAGCTGCGTGAGCTTGCGCCGCTGGCCGCGAACCCGGCTCACGCGGCGCCCCGGGTGCGGCAGCGGCCGGTGGGCGCGCCGGGCGACCCCGACAGCCCTTACCGGGGGCTGGTGGCGTACGGGCCGGAGCAGGCGGGGGTGTTCGCCGGGCGCGAGGACGCGACGCGGTCGCTGGCCGCGCGGGTCCGGCAGGCGCTCAGGGCGGCGCGGCCGCCGATGGTGCTCGGGGGGCAGGCGTTCGAGACCGGCGGGCCGCTGCTCGTCACTGGGCCGTCGGGCTGCGGGAAGACGTCGCTGCTGCGGGCCGGGCTGCTGCCCGCGCTCAAGGACGAGGTGGGCAGGTGCGTGGTGCTGACCCCCGGCTCAGCGCCGACGGCGGCGCTGGCCGGTGAGCTGGCCGTGCTCGGCGGGGCCGATCCCGTACGCCTGCGCGCGATCATCGAGTCCGATCCCGGCGCGGCCCGGCGCGGGCTGCCCGGGCCGACGCTGGTGGTGGTGGACCAGTTCGAGGAGGTGTTCACCACCTGCGGGGACGAGACGGCGCGGCGGCGGTTCGTGGCGGCGCTGGCCGAGCTGTCGGCATCGGCGGCGGTGGTGATCGCCGTACGCGGTGACTTCTTCGCGCGCTGCGCGGCCTACCCGGGGCTGCTGGGGTCGATGCGGCAGCCGGAGATCGTGCCGCTGATGTCGCCCGCCGGGGTGCGCAGGGCCGTCGAGGAGCCGGCCGCGCGGGCCGGGCTCGCCGTCGAGCCGGGGCTGACGGAGCTGATCCTGGAGGACCTGCGCGGGGTCTCCGACGACCAGTTGCCGCGGCTGTCGCACGCGTTGCTGGCGACGTGGCGGCGGCGTACCGGCGGGGTGCTCACCATGGAGGGCTACCGCGCGGCCGGCGGGGTCGCGCGGGCGATCGCGATGAGCGGCGAGGAGACGCTGCGGCGGCTCGGCGCCGAGTCGGAGCCGGTGGCGCGGGCGCTGCTGGAGCGGCTGGTGCGCGTGGACGAGCGGGCGGGCGCGGTGCCGTGCCGGGTGCCGGTGGCCGAGCTGAGCCAGGGGCCCGAGTCGGTGCCCGGGCAGGTGCTGGCCGAGCTGGTCAGGGCGCGGCTGGCCGTCGTCGAGCGCGACGAGGCGCGGCTGGTGCACGAGGCGCTGGTGCGGGGCTGGCCCCGGCTGGCGAGCTGGGCGGAGTCGCGGCGGGCGAGCCTGCTCGTACGCGCCAGGCTGGCCGAGGACGCCGCCCTGTGGCGCGAGGACGGCAGAAACCCCTCTCACCTCTACACCGACGACCGCCTCACCACCGCGGAGACCGTCGTCGGCCGCGCCCGCAACGAACGGCGGGAAGGCGAGTCGGTGGGGCGCGGGGTCGCGCGGTGGGCCGCGGCGGGTGGACCGGCATCGGGGGAGGTGAGTGCGGAGGAGCGGGAGTTCCTCGTGGCGTCGCGGCGGCGGCAGGAGCGCAGGAAGCTGGTCGCGCGTGGCGCCATCGCCGTGCTCAGCGCGCTCGTGCTGGCAGGGGCGGCGGGCGGTGTCGTCGCGGTGGTGCAGGGCGGCAGGGCCGACGCGCGGGCGGCGGAGGCGTCCAGGCTGCGCGACGAGGCGCTGTCGCGCGAGGTCGCGGCGGCGGCGAGCGGCACGGGCGACACCTCGCTCGGCGCCCAGCTCGCGCTGGCGGCCTACCGCCTGTCCCCCACGCCCGAGGCGCGCGGCGCGCTGCTCGGCTCGCTCTCGCGCCCGATCGGCGCGCGGCTGATCGGCCACACCGCCCCCGTCGAGCGGGTGGCCTACCGTCCCGACGGCCGGGTGGCCGTGACGGCGTCGGGCGACGCCACCGCCCGGTTGTGGAACGTCGCCGACCCGCTGCGGCCCAGGCCGCTGGGCGTGGTGCAGGGGCACACGGGCGGGGTGCGCGCGGTCGCGTTCACCCCCGACGGGAAGGTGCTGGCCACGGGGTCGGCCGACGGCACGGCCAGGCTGTGGGACGTCTCCGACACCGCGCGCCCGCGCCCGCTGGCCACGCTCAAGGGCCACAAGGAGCTGGTCGGCTCGGTGGCGTTCACGCCGGAGGGCGACGTCCTCGCCACCGCCTCGCCCGACGGCACGACACGGCTGTGGAGCACGGCAGACACGGAGAAGCCCAAGGCGCTGTCGGTCATCCGGCAGGACGCCGGCTTCACCGAGACGGTCTTCAGCCCCGACGGCCGCCTGGCCGCGCTGGCGACGGCCGGGGGCACGATCACCATCCTCGACGTACGCACCCCCGCCACGCCTGCCACGCTGGCGACGCTGACCTCGCAGCACGACGGCGTGCGCGGCGTCGCGTTCTCCCCCGACGGCACAAACCTGGCGGCGGGCACGGCGGACGGCACGGTCGAGCTGTGGGACGTCGCCGCCGCGAAGCCGGCCGGCACCGCGAAAGGGAGCGGCGCGGCGGTGCACGACGTCGCGTTCTCCCCCGACGGCGCCCTGCTGGCCGCCGCGTCGGCCGACGCCGACGTCCGGCTGTGGAGCGTGGCGGACCCGGCCGCACCCGAGCCGGCGGCGACCCTGGCGGGCTCCCCCGACGCGGTGACGGGCGTGGCGTTCAGCCCCGACGGCGGGCGGCTGGCGACGTCCTCGGCCGACGGGGTCGCCCGCCTGTGGAACGTCTCCGACGCCGCCCGCCTCGCCCCCCGCGCCAGGCTCGCCCGGCACACCGACGAGGTGAACGCCGTGGCGATCTCCAAGGGCGGCACCACGCTGGCCACCGCCTCCGACGACGCGACCGTCATGCTGTGGGACGTCTCCGACCCGGCCGGCGTCACCCCGCAGTCCACGCTGTCCGGCCACACCGAGCCGGTGCTGACGGCCGCGTTCAGCCCTGACGGCAGCCGCCTGGTCACCGCCTCGCGCGACGGCACCGCCCGGCTCTGGGACGTCTCCTCGCCCGCCGCCCCCACGCTGCTCGGCACGATCACCGGGGGCATCCGCTCGGCCGCGTACGGCGCCGACGAGCGTACGGTGCTGACCACCGCCACCGACGGCAGGGCCGCGTTGTGGAACGTCGCCACGCCGGCCGCGCCCGTGCGCCTCGCCTACCTCGGCCCCGCCGACGCCCGGCTGCGGGCCGCCGCGTTCCGCCCCGACGGCAAGCTGGTGGCGACCGGCTCCGGCACCTCGTCCGTACGGCTCTGGGACGTCTCCAAGCCGGCCCGCCCCAAAGCGGCCGCCACGTTCACCGCGCACGCCGGCGAGGTGCTCGGCCTGCGGTTCAGCCACGACGGCGAGACGCTGGCCACGGCGTCGTCCGACGGCACCGCCCGGCTCTGGGACGTCTCCGCCCCCGCCTCCCCCCGCCGCCTGGCGGAGCTGACCGGCCACGACGGCGACGTGGCGGCGGTGGCGTTCGCCGCCGACGACCGCAGGCTCGTCACGGCCTCCGACGACAGGACCGTGCGCGTCTGGGACGTCGCCGATCCGGCCGGCCCCGCGCCGTGGTCGGTGTTCGCGGGGCAGCGCCCGGTGCTGGACGCCGTGCCGGGGCCCGACGGCACCGTGCTCGCCGGCACGTCGGGCAGCGCCGTGCAGCTCTGGGGGCTGAACGCCGAGCAGGCGAGCGCCTGGGTCTGCGAGTCGGCCGGCACGTCGATCACCCGCGAGGAATGGGCCCGCCACCTTCCCGGCCACCCCTACACCCCGCCGTGTCCCTGAGAACCGATGGGCGCACTCTCCGAGGCTGCGCGGGCCGGCACTGAGGAGGACTTGCGGGTGGGAGTTTCCCGCCCACCCTCAGGGCACCTGGACAGCGGGTTCCTGGCCTAGCCTGGAGGACATGGACACGGAGAACCTGCTCGGGCAGTTCCTGCGGGCCCGCCGCGAGCTGCTCCAACCCGAAGATCTCGGCATGCCGGTCGGCGCGCGCCGGCGGGTGGCGGGGCTGCGCCGCGAGGAGGTGGCGCGGCTGGCCGGGGTCAGCACCGACTACTACATCCGCCTCGAACAGGGCCGCGAGCGGCACCCGTCCGCCCAGGTGGTGGACGCCCTGGCCAGGGCGCTGGAGCTGGAGGACGACGCTGCGGCCCACCTGCACCGGCTGGCCCACCCCGCCATCGAGAGCCGCCGGTCGTCCCAAGGCCCCGAGCGGGTGAGCGACGCCCTGCTGCGCATGATGGCGGCCTGGCCGCACACACCGGCCGTGGTGCTGGGCCGCCGCATGACCGTGCTGGCCGCCAACACGCTCGGCGAGGCGCTGTTCGCCGGGCATGCCCACAGCGACGACCTGATGCGGCTGGTGTTCCTCGACCCCGACGCGCGCACGTTCTACCCCGACTGGGACCGGGTCGCGGCCAACACCGTGGGCGGGCTGCGCTCGTCCATCGGCACCGACTACGACGACCCCGAGCTGGTCGAGCTGGTCGGCGAGCTGTCGCTGAAGAGCGCCGCGTTCCGCGAGCTGTGGGCCCGCCACGACATCCGCCAGAAGACCCACGAGACCAAACGCTTCCGCCATCCGCTGGTCGGCGAGCTGGTCCTGCACTACGAGTCGCTGACCGTGAACAGCGCGCCCGGCCAGCAGCTCGTCGTCTACCAGGCCGATCCGGGCAGCCCGTCGGAGGAACGCCTCTCGCTGCTGGGCAGCCTCACCGCCTGACCGTCTGATCCACGTACGCATTCAGCGCGACCGCCGTCGCGCCATCCCGGCATGCCCGCGACGCGATGACGCACGCCCGCCGGGACACCCCACACCATCGGAGTTTCCACCTGTCATGAGCAACGACCACACCCCTGTCTGGTTCATCACCGGCTGTTCGACCGGCCTCGGCCGGGCGCTCGCCGCCGCCGTGCTCGGCCGTGGTCACCGCGCCGCCGTCACCGCCCGCTCGCCCGAGCAGGTGGCCGGTCTGGTGGCCGCCCACCCGGGCCGCGCCCTCGCCCTGCCCCTCGACGTCACCGACCGGCACCAGGTCGAGCGGGCGGTGAAGGCGGCCGAGACCGAGTTCGGCGGCATCGACGTGCTGGTCAACAACGCCGGGTACGGCTATCTCGCCGCCCTGGAGGAAGGCGAGGACGACCAGGTCAGGGCGCTGTTCGAGACGAACGTGCACGGCCTGGTGGACGTCACCAAGGCCGTGCTGCCCGGCATGCGCGCCCGCCGCGCCGGCCACGTCGTGAACATCTCGTCGCTGGGCGGGCTGGCCGCGTTCGGGGCGACCGGCTACTACCACGCCACCAAGTTCGCCGTGGAGGGGCTGTCGGAGTCGCTCGCGGCCGAGGTGGGACCGCTGGGCATCAAGGTCACGATCGTGGAGCCAGGCGCGTTCCGTACGAACTGGTCGGGGCCCTCGATGCGGCAGTCCGAGACCCGCATCGCCGACTACGACGAGACCGCCGGCGCCCGGCGCGCGTCCACCCTGGCCACCTACGGCCACCAGCCAGGCGACCCCGGCAGGGCCGCCGCGGCGATCATCACGGCGGTCGAGTCGCCTGAGCCGCCGCTGCGGCTGCTGCTCGGCAAGGCCGCCTACGACGTCGCCACCGCCCGGCTCACCACGCTCAAGGCCGGCTTCGACGCCTGGCGCGAGCTGACGCTCAGCGCCGACTTCCGGGCCGACTACCCGACGGACTACCCGGCTGACTACCCGGCCGGCACCAAGGAGGAAGCATGAGCAAGATCGTTCTCATCACCGGTGCGAGCAGCGGCATCGGCGAGGCCACCGCGCGCCGGCTGGCCGCCGAGGGCCACATCGTGGTGCTCGGCGCGCGCCGCGAGGACCGGCTCGCCGAGCTCGCGAAGGCCATCGAGGCGGACGGCGGCACGGCCGACGTGCGGCGGCTGGACGTCACCGACCGTCAGGACGTCGCCGCCTTCGCCGACGAGGCCGCCCAGCGGTACGGCCGGTTCGACGTGATCGTCAACAACGCCGGCGTGATGCCGCTGTCCCGGCTGGATGCGCTGCTGGTGGACGAGTGGGACCGGATGATCGACGTGAACGTGCGCGGCCTGCTGCACGGGATCGCCGCCGCGCTGCCCCACTTCCAGCGGCAGGGCACCGGCCACTTCGTCACCATCGCCTCGACCGGCGCGTACGAGGTGGTGCCGACGGGCGCGGTCTACTGCGCGACAAAGTACGCCGCCCGCGCCATCACCGAGGGCCTGCGCCTGGAGCTGGACCCCGCCATCCGTGTCACCACGATCTCCCCCGGCGTCGTGGAGTCCGAACTGGCCGACTCCATCACCGACCCGGGCGCGCGGGAGAAGATGCGCACGTACCGGGCGCACACCATCTCACCGGACTCGGTCGCGGGCGCCATCGCGTACGCCATCGGCCAGCCGCCCGGCGTGGACGTCAACGAGCTGATCATCCGTCCGACCCACCAGCGCTGAGACCTGTGGTCAGGGGTGGGGGCCGCTGTTGGGGAGGCCCTCGCCCTCCGGTTCGAGTGCGTAGGCGATGCCCGCGTCGACGTCGCTGTCATAGCCGGTCCGGTACGCCGCCGCGTAGGCGTTGTCGCCGAGGACGGCCCTGGCCTGCGCCTCGCACGCCCTCCGCGCCGCCACCCACTCGGGCACGCCGGCCTGCGCCTGCCCGTGGTTGCTCCACACCCGCTGCGCCAGCCCGAGCAGCCGGGCCGCGCGCAGGGAGTGACCGGCCGCGCCGGCCGACAGCGCGAGCAGGTCGACGGTCAGCCCGATGCCGAACGTGTCGTGCAGCCGCCGCTTGGTCCGTAACGCCGCCTGGCCGTAGCGGACGGCGGCGGCCACCCGTCCGCCCCTCAGCTCGGCCTGCCCCCGCAGGAAGTCGCCGTGGGAGCGCATGAGCTGCTCGCCGCGCCCGTCGCACAGGCCACGCAGGTCTTCGAGGACGGCGACGGCCTGATCCAGCCGCCCGGCCACGGTCAGCGCGTGCGCGCGGCAGAGCAGCGCCAGCAGGCCGGCGATGGTGGGCGGCTCGTCGTTCCACCGGTCCCGGTAGGCGGGCTCCGACTCGGCCAGGACCTGAGCGAGGTCACCGCGGATCACCCCGACCGCCGACCGCAGCGCCCTGGCGCAGACGGCGGCGTAGATCTCGACGTGCCCGGCCCCCTCATAGGCGGCGAACCCGCCGGCGGAGGCCGGGGCGGCACGCCTGTGCACCGCGGAGAGGTCACCATGGGCCGCGGGCTCCTCAGCGGGAGTCGCCGGCACGTCGCCGGAGACCGGAGGGGTGGCCGCGTGGAGGTCGCCGGCGACCACGGCGATCTGCGTGGCTCGTTCTTCTGCGCTCTGCGCGTCGCCCTGCGAGGCGGCCAGGAGGCCGTCGGCCCACAACGCCTGGATGAGGGCGGGTTCGGGGCGGCGGGCCTGTGCGAGGGCCTGGCGGAGGTGGTGGCGGCCCTCCTTGACGTGGCCGCAGCCGTACCAGAAGAACGCCAGGACTCCGGCCAGCTCAAGAGCGGGACGGCCGTCGTCGGCGGACAGGGCGACGTCAAGGGCGGCGCGGAGGTTGTCGTGCTCGCCCACCATGCGGTCGTACCAGGAGAGCTGGCCGGGCCCGAGCCAGCCGGCGGCGCCCTTGATGGACAGCGCCAGGTAGTGCTCGCGGTGGCGCTGCTTGAAGCGCTCTTCCTCGCCGAGGTCGCGCAGCCGGCGGGCGCCGTACTCGCGCAGCGTGTCGAGCATGCGGTAACGCTCGCCCGCGCCGGTCGGCAGCCAGGTCAGCACGGAGTCCTCGGCCAGGGCGTCGAGCAGCAGCCCGACGTCCCTCTCCGGCAACCGCTCGTCGGCGCAGACCTGGCGGGCGGCCTCGGCGTCGAAGTCACCCGCGAACACCGACAGCCGCGCCCACAGCAGCCGCTCCGCGGGCTCGCACAGCTCGTGGCTCCATCCGACGGCGGTGCCCAGCGCCTGGTGCCACGGCGGCTCGCCGGGGGCGGCAGGGCCGGAGGGGGCAGGGCCGGGGGCGGCAGGGTCGGGGGCGGCAGGGCCGGAGGGGGCAGGGTCGGCGCCGAGCGCGGCGAAGCGGTCGTCGAGCCGGTCGGCGAGGTAGCCGAGGGGCAGGGTGCGCAGCCGGGCGGCGGCCAGCTCGATCGCGAGCGGGATGCCTTCGAGCCTGCGGCACAGCCGTACGACGGCCTCCTGGCTCTCCTTGCCCAGGTCGAAGCCGGGCACGGTCTCGGCGGCACGCTCGGCGAGCAGCGTCACCGCGTCGCCCGCGAGCGCCGTCGTATCGGCGGGCGGGACCGCCAGCGGCTCGATCACGACCAGCGTCTCGCCCGCCACCTCCAGCGGGCGGCGGCTGGTGGCGAGGACGCGCAGCCCCGGTACGGCGTCGAGCAGCGCGGCCACGACCCTGCCGCAGGGGCCGGCGAGGTGTTCGCAGCCGTCGAGGACGATCAGCAGCTCGCGCCCCGACAGGTGCTCGGTCAGCACCTCGGGCATGGGGCGCGCGGTCTGGTCGGACAGCCGCAGCGCGCCGGCGACCGCGTGCGGCACGAGGCCGCCGTCGCGCAGCGTGGACAGGTCGACCAGCCAGGCGCCGCCGCCGAACTCGGCCCGCAGCTCGGCTGCCGCGCGCTGCGCCACGCGTGACTTCCCGACGCCTCCGGCGCCGGTCAGCGTCACCAGGCGGGATCGCCGGCAGGCCGTACGCACCTGGCCGATCTCGGCGCGGCGGCCGACCAGGCTGGTCAGCTCGGGTGGGAGATTGCCCGCCTGCCACTTGCCTGCCATCGTGATCGCCACCCATCCGGCCGGGGAGTGTGACAGCAGCTTGCCCCATGACGGCACGCTCCGTCACCAAAAGTAAGGAAGCAACTACTCCGATGCTGGAGATGGTGCGCCCGTGCCAGGGGTGGCGTCAAGGGCGGGCGGCAGGGGCGGGCGAGGGGCGCGGGTGTGAAAGCGGGGGCGCGTCCGCGGGCCTGGACGCGCCCCCGCGCTCTCAGCTCCCGTAGGCCTTGACCTCCAGGAGGCCCACGGAGCTCGTCCCGTTGCCGGTCAGCAGCACGCGCAGGCGGGTGGTGCCGGTGGCGGCGAAGGTGACGGTGTTGTAGGCGTTCTTCGCCAGCGTGTACGCCGACGCGCCCGGCACGTCCACGTACGCGCTGCCGTTCCAGTACTGCAGCTTCCACGACGCCGGCATGTCGATGCCCTGGTCGTCGTCGAAGAAGTACACCTCGGCCCGGTTCAGCGTGCGGGCGGACGACCAGGTGAGGTCCACCCACTGCTGGCCGGTCTCAGGCCAGCAGCCC
Source organism: Nonomuraea sp. NPDC004580 (assembly GCF_040609855.1). NCBI lineage: Bacteria > Bacillati > Actinomycetota > Actinomycetes > Streptosporangiales > Streptosporangiaceae > Nonomuraea > Nonomuraea sp. NPDC004580. The sequence continues at coordinate 37,085 of NZ_JBEXLH010000022.1, forward strand.
CAGCGCGGGTTGACGGTGTCGTTCGAGGAGGGCGGGTCGATGCCGTCGTTGACGGCGGCGACGCTCTCCCACGACGACGTGTACGACGCGCTGGGCACGGCCGACGAGGCGTGGTCGGTGGACGGCTGGACGCCGCCGCCCCGGTTGTGCACCTTGATCTCGGTAAGCCCGGTCCTGGCCCCCGGCGCGGCGGTGAACAGCACCCGCATCCGCTGTGCGCTGACGGCGCCGAACCGCACCACGTTGTAGTTACCGCGCGGCGTCGCCGGTGTCTTGACCTGGGACGACGCGCTGACCCAGGCGCTGCCGTCGTGATACTGGACGTCGTACGAGACCGGCGCGCGGTAGGTGCCGCCGGCCGGCCGGCTGTCCTTGAAGTACAGCCGCACCTCGTCGAAGGTGCGTGCGGTGCCGAAGTTCAGCTCGTACCAGTCCTGGCCCGAGGCGGTGCCGCCCCAGAACGGCTCGTTGATGGGGAATCCGTCCACCGCGCCGGAGGTGGAGCTGCCGGACGCGGTCGTCGAGGCGGTGGCGGTCGCGCCGGAGGCCAGGTCGGCGAGGTCGGCGGTCAGGTCGACGCCGGCCTTGGCGAGCAGGTCGATCATGCGCGGGCTGCTGTGGACGACCTGGCCGGGCGCCTGCAGTCCGGGGACGGCGACGTTGTGCGTGACGGTGCCGCCGGTGGTGACCGCGCCGGTCGCCGGGTCCCACGTGAACGGCACCAGGTCCGACACGGTGGCGGCGCGGGTGCCGTTGACGTAGATGGAGTAGCCCTGCGGCACGCCCGGGTAGCGGGTCACGCCGTCGGCGGGGTCGTCCCAGACGATGGTCAGGTTCGCGTTGCGGTAGCGCAGGTTGTTGACCGTGAAGTGGGTCCAGCCGATGTCGATCGGCGACAGCTCCACCTTGGCGTCGTTGCGCGGCCGCAGCCCGGCGACGTCCTCGATGACGGTCCAGTTGCTGCTGCCCAGGATGTTGTGGTGGATCCAGGAGCGGTAGGTGATGGAGGAGCCGTTCCAGTCGGCCCAGAACTCGTTGGCGTCGGGCCACTGGGTGTTGCCGCCGACGTACTGCGCCCAGGCGTTCCAGTAGAGCAGCTTCTTGTACCAGGTGGCGTCGATCCACTCGTTGGGGTAGTTGCGCAGCACCGACGACAGCAGGCGGAACTGCACGGTCGAGTTGATCGTGGAGAAGTTGTTGCTGCCGGTGCCGGAGGCCGCCTTGTCGGCCTGGTTCGCGGTGTAGAAGGGGAAGATCGGATACTGCGCCGGGTCGTCGAACAGGCGCAGGGCCTGCTTGTACGTCGAGGTGTTCGGGATCGCGCCGACCGCGAACGGGTAATAGTTGTTGATCTCCTTCCACGGCACCCACTCGTTCGTGGACTTCAGCCGGTGCTCGAAGAGCTGCCTGTTCGGGTTCCACAGGACGCCGACGATGGCGTTTCGGATCTGGGTGGCGAGCGTGCGCATCTCGCCGGCCTTGGCGGTGTCGCCGATCGCCTCGTACGCCTGCGCCGCGGCCAGCGCGCCGCTGTACTGGTAGGCCGACTCGGCCCTGTCCATCCTGCCGGGCTTCCAGTGGAACGACACGGCGTCGGCGTCGTTGCCGGTCAGGGCGCCCCAGTCGTACTCGATGAGCTTGTTGCCGTCGGTGTCGTAGTGGGCGAGCTGGCCCTTGACGTCCTGCTCGGCGTAGCGGGCCAGGTTGGCGGCGACGGCGGGCTTGCCGCCGTGGATCTGGTAGCTCTTCCAGGCGGCCTCGGCGATGTACTGGGTGTAGCTGTTCGACCAGTTCTCCGGGTCGCCGGGATTGTCGACGAAGCGGCCGTTCTTGGAGGTCTGGCCGACGCTGAGCCAGTCGCCGTAGGCGTAGCCGGGATCGCGCAGGTACTTCAGGTCCTCGATGTGCATGGGCTGGGTGAGCGCGATCGCGTTGTTGTAGCCCAGCACGCCCTCCATGGAGGTGGGGAACTGGAAGGTCTGCCCGGGGATGTCGGCGTCGAGGTGGTTGAAGCGCATCAGCCACCAGCGGTAGTAGATGTTCTTCTTGATGGCTGGTTCGGGCACGTCGATGTAGGGGACGTTGTCGGCCCACCACCGGTTGTACGCGCGCACGTGGGTGGCGAACGCGGTGGCGGCCGAGTAGCCGGCGTAGGCGTCGTACTCGGTGCGCGAGGCCGGGATCTCGTTGGTGACGAAGCCCATGACGACCTTGACCGTCACCGTGGCGCCCGCCGCGACGGTGACCGAGCGGTTCAGCCCGCCGCTCGACACCGTGAACCCGTCGCCGGTGAGCCGCGGGTAGAGGGTGGTGAGGTTGTTGTAGGCGTTCACCTGGCCGGTCAGCTCGTTGCCGCTGCCGGTCGTGGCGTACGGCGAGGTGGCGCGCAGTTGCAGGGTCGTCGAGCCCGAGCCGCCGTTGGTGATGGCCAGGCCGGCCACCGCCACGTTGTTCTCGGTGATGAACTTGGTCTGGTTGATGGTGATCGAGCCGCTGGTGTGCCGGCTCTTCCAGTGGCTCGGCGCCTGCCAGCGGCTGCTCACCTGTTCGGTGAACGTGCCGGGCGAGACGGAGACGGTGAACGCGCTCGCGTTGCTGATGCTCTCCCAGTACGCCGCCTGCCCGGCGAAGCCCAGCGTGCCCGGCGTGTGCGTCTTCATGAACAGCGCCCGCCCGCGCGTCATCAGCCAGGTGCCCGCCGGGTCGTTGCCCGGACGGGCGAGCAGCCGGTCCATCCAGAAGTCGGTGCCGGAGCTCTCGGCGTCGTAGATGGCCCGCATGTAGTCGCCCGTCGTGTACGAGCCGGGCGGCGCCGGGATGGCGGGGCCGCTGAAGGCCGGGTAGCCGATGGTCTGGTCCGCGTACGCGGCGGGCGTCACCATCAGGGCCGCCAGGAGGAGTAAGGCCGACAGGATGCGCCTCATGCGAAGGCCCTCCATTCGAGCACGCCGGTCGAGTGGCCGGTACGGGAGGTGACGGACAGCCGCAGCCGGGTCGTGCTGACGGGGGTGAACGTGGTGACGTTGAACCTGTTCGCGGCGGTGCCGCAGCCCGACGCGCCGGGCACGGGGACGTACGCGCCGCCGTTCCAGTACTGCACCTGGCACGACGCCGGCAGGTCGATGCCCAAGCCGTCGTCGAACCAGTACACCTCCGAACGCGAGATCGTCCGCGCGCTCGGCCAGCGGTACTCGATCCACTCGGTGCCCTGGTGGTTCCAGTTGCCGTAGGCGCCGTGGCCGTGGTCGGCCGAGTTCGCCGGGGTGTGGCCGTCGTTGATCGCGCCCAGCGTCTCCCACGGCGACACGTACGACGTGGACGGGGTGGCGCTCGCCGCGAGGTTGCCCGGCGTCACGGGCCCGCCCGTCTGCTCCACCTTCCGCATGGTGCCGTCGGCGTTGAAGTACAGCTTGTCGATGGTCACCGAGCGGCGGAAGTCGCCCCCGCCCGGGGCCGCGGCGTTGTGGTAGACCATGTACCACTGGCCCTTGAACTCGATGATCGCCGGGTGGTTCGTCGTCGAGCTGACCTGGTCCAGCACCACGCCCCGGTGCGTCCATGGGCCCATCGGGTCGCTCGCGGTGGCGTACCTGACGCAGGCGTGGCCGGGGGCCGCGCAGCCCGAGTCGTTGGCCGCGTACGCGAGGTAGTAGACGCCGTTGCGCTTGAACATCCAGGGCGCCTCCCAGAAGTTCGACACGCCGCTCGGGGTGACGACCGGGCCGTTGAGCGTGGTCATGTCGGGGTTGAGGCGGGCGGCGCGCAGCCCGTAGTAGGAGCCCCAGTACAGGTAGACCTGGCCGTCGTCGTCGGTGAAGACCGTGGGGTCGATGTTGAGCGGGGCGGAGTTGGGGGTGCTGTCGCTGATCAGCGGGCCTCCCTTGGCGTCCCTGAACGGGCCGAGCGGGCTGTCGCCGACGGCCACGCCGATGTCCATCCAGCCGGGGCCGTTGCCGTTGACGGAGACGTACCAGTAGTAGCGGCCGTCGCTCCCACGCTCGACCTCGCCCGCCCAGGCGTCCGCGCCGGCCCAGGAGAAGTTCGAGATCGACAGCTTGGCGCCCTGGTCGGTGAAGGTGGCGGCGTCGGAGGAGGTGAAGGCGTGCCAGTCGCGCATGACGAAGTTCGTGCCGCCGGGCGGAGCCTCGTCGCGGCCGGTGTAGACGTACAGGGTGTCGCCTACGACCAGCGCGGCCGGGTCGGCCGTGTAGATCGCCGTGGTGATCGGCGGGCCCGCCAGCGCGGGCCGCGCGGTGGTGAGGAGGAGCAGGAGTGCCGCGGCGATGGCCGCCGCCCATCGTCGTCTCATGTGGGGCCCCTAGCGTCGGTCATGTGAGCGCTAACATCGTGGACTCGGGACTTCCTAAAAGGTTTTCGGGAAAATAGACCGGATGAACGGGGCTGTCAATCGATCGCTGCAACGTCCTGCACATGCGCTGACATGCATGACCATGGTGGTCATGCGCGCTGATCAGGTAGCCAACGCCTGGTCACATTTTCATATCACCGAAAAGGCTTTCGGCTTCTTGTGGGTGCTCGGGGATGGTGTTCGGCGCGTTTGCGCAGGTCAAAGGCGGTGAAACGGGTCGCGTGGCGTGCCCGGCGAGTCGCCCGTGTCGTGAGAAATTCCGAACAGTAGCTCCTGACCTTGAGGAACTTCCCGTGGCACACGATCACCAAAACCGGCGGGTCAGCCGGCGACGACTCATCACCGGCATCGGCTCGCTCGGCCTCGGCGGCCTCCTGACCGCGGGCGACCCCCGCGCCGCCGGCACTCTGGCCGACGTCCCGGCCTCCACGTTCGACACCGACACACACGCCAAGGCGCAGGCGCTGCTCTCCAGGGCGCAGGCGTGCAAGCTGACGCCCAGCACCAAGCAGGGCCCGTACTACTTCGAGACCGGCTCCGTCCGCAGCGACCTGCGCGAGGACCGCCAGGGCGTACGGCTGCGGCTGGCGCTCAAGGTCCAGGACGGCGGCACCTGCCTGCCCCTGCCCGGCGCCGCCGTCGAGGTCTGGCACTGCGACGCGGGCGGCCTCTACTCCGGCGCGGAGACGCAGTCACGCGACGTGCTGACGGGCGGCGACCAGGTCCGGGTCAGGCCGGGAACGGTCTTCACCGACCTCACCCCGTCCGACCGGCGCCGCTACCTGCGCGGCGTCCAGCTCGCCGACCGCGACGGCATCGTCCGCTTCACCACCATCTGGCCCGGCTGGTACCCGGGCCGCACGGTGCACGTCCACGTGATGGTCATGGTCGAGGACCAGCGAGCCTTGTGCACGGAGATCATGTTCGACGAGAAGCTGAACAGCCAGGTGCTCGCCACGCCCGCCTACCTCGGCCACCAGCAGCCCAGGGACACCTTCAACGGCAACGACCCGATCTTCAGGAACGACATGCTCGCCCACGTCGTCAAGGACGGCCCCGGCTACCTCGCCGCCACCGTCCTCGCCACGGACCACGACGACCAGAGCGCCTGACCCAGGGCAGGTCGCCGTGTCCGGGTCATCGGCGCGCCGCGCGAGTTTCGGGCAGGCCCAGCTTTCACTCCAGCACCTCGACGGTGCCGCGTTCGCCGTCCACCCTGATGCGGTCGCCGTCGCGCAGGCGCATGGTCGCGTTGCCGGTGCCGACGACGGCGGGGATGCCGAGTTCGCGGGCCACGATGGAGGCGTGCGACAGCGGCGCGCCCATGTCGGTGACCACGGCGGCGGAACGGGGGAACATCGGGGTCCAGCCGACGTTGGTGAGCGTGGTGACGAGGATTTCGCCGGGCTTGAGGCGGTCGCCGTCCTCGGGGCCGGCGAGCACGCGGGCGACGCCTTCCACCACGCCGGGCGCGCCGGGGAAGCCGGTGACGGTGTCGCTCACGGGGGCGGCGGGGCCGCGCGCGTCGTAGAGGTCGGCGCGGCGGGCGGGGTCGGCGGCCCAGCGTACGGGGTCGAAGGGGCCGACGATCAGCACCGGGTAGGGCGGCAGGGCGGCGTACCGCTCATAGGTGGCCCGCCGGGCCGGCACCTTCTCCAGGACGGACCGGTCGCCGCGCAGGAGGCGGAGCAGCTCGTCGAGGTGGAGGAAGAAGGCGTCGTCGCCGGCTCCGGTCAGCTCCCCCGCCCGTACGGTGAAGGCGCGCAGCACCCAGAACGCGCGGATCGACTCCGACCGGGCGGTCTCCCTGTCGCGGACGACGGCGTTCCACCGCCGCACCCGCGCCCGCATCGCGGCCTCCTTGCGGGGGTGGCGCCGGGCGAAGCGGGCCCACGCCTCGTCCCTGGCGGCGCGCTGGCGTTGGAGGAGCTGCTCGGTGCCGGCCCGCAGGTCGCCCACGCCGGCGAGCTGGGCGTCGATCCAGGCGGGGTCCTCGCCGGGCCGCGGGATGGACACCTCGAACTCGTGGGGGCCGCGATGCCCGTACGCGCGGGCGAACTCGTCCCTGCCGATCTCCCCCGCGGCCAGCCTGGACAGGCCGGTGAGCAGGCCCATGCTGGCCAGCTCGCCGTCGGCGTTGACGCCGGTCAGCATGGCCTCGGCGTCGATCTCGCCCACGAGCTTGTAGAGGCGGTGCCGGGTCATGACGAGGGTGGCGCCGCCCTGCCGGCCGGCGGTTTCCAGCATCTGGAAGGCGGTGACCGCGTGCGGGCGCAGCTCGCGTTCCCACAGCTCGGCCAGCTCGGCGGCGGTCGCGGCGGCGGCGACCCGGCCGCGCAGCTCCTCGCACCGGGCGGGCGAGGCGGCGAGGAAGGCGGGCATGCGCCGCAGGTTGCGGCGGACCCTGAGCCTGATGCCCACGGCCTCGGGCAGCACCCGTTTGACGATCTCCCACCGCGACAGGCCGAGCAGTGGCACCTCCAAGCCGGGCGGCAGCTTGCCGAAGACCTGCTCGACCGCGCCGAGCAGGCTCTTCACGCCGATGGCCGCGGCGACGGTGTGGAGGACACTGAGGTTCATGTAGAACCGGCCGCCGATGTTGCCGACGAGGTCGAAGCCGGGCATGGTGCTGGCCGACATGGCCTCGGCGATGAACAGCCGGACGTACGACCAGGTGATGGGGGTCATCACGTCGGGGATGGCCTCGCCCAGGTTGCCGCCGGTCCACAGGTGGCCGCCCTTGAGGCTGTCGTTCCACTCCTCCAGGGGCGTGGTGAGGCCGGTGATGGGGCGGGCCTGGACGATCGCGAACACGCCGTCGCGCCTGGCCCACTCGACGTCCATGGGGACGCCGTACAGGGCCTGGATGCGGGCGCCGAGCCCGGCCAGCGTCACGGCCTCGGCGTCGTCGAGCACGGGCGCGCCGCGCAGCGGCTCGGGCACCGGGCGCTCCTCGGTGCCGGTGGCGGTCCGCACGGTCATGACCTTCTTGTCACCGGTACGCGACTCCGCGACCCGGCCACCGCGCACCGTGATCACGTCGGGCGTGACGTGCCCGCCGACGACGGCCTCGCCGAGCCCCCACGAGGCGTTGATCACGGTCGCCTCGCGGTCGCCGGTGACCGGGTCGGCGGTGAACAGCACGCCGGCCGCGTCGGCGTCCACCAGCTCCTGGACGACCACGGCCAGCGCCACGTCGTCGTGCGGCACGCCGTGCCGGTCGCGGTAAGCGATGGCGCGGGGATTCCATAACGAGGCCCAGCACCGCCGTACGGCGTCGAGCAGGTCCGGGCCCCTGACGTTGAGATAGCTGTCCTGCTGGCCGGCGAACGACATGCCGGGCAGGTCCTCGGCGGTGGCCGACGAGCGCACGGCCACGGGCACGTCGTCGCCGAGGTCGGCGTAGGCGCGCAGGATCTGCCCGGCCGGCTCGTCCGGCACGTCGTGGGCGGCGAACAGCGCGGGGATCGCGTCCGGGTCGCCGGCCGAGAGGATCTCGTCGCGGAACCCGGCGACGAAGGCCCGGTAGGCGTCGGTGGTGATGTGGAACCCGCGCGGCACGGGCAGCCCGGCCCTGCTCAGCCGGGCCAGGGACGCGCCCTTGCCCCCGGCGGTGGCGAGGTCGGCGGCGGGGTCGTCGAGGGGGAGCACGGCACGCACGTCATACCTCCAGGGAGAGCGCCAGCTTCTGCTGGGCGGCCTCGGTCATGGCGTCGAGGAAGCGCCGGGTGGCGCGCGCGACGGCCTGCTCACCGCCGGGCGGCAGCGGCCCGCCGGGGCTCAGCGTCCGCTCGACGGTGGTGGTGACCAGCTCGGCGATCCGCTCGTCCGGCGGCTTGGCGTCCGGCAGGAACAGGAAACCGTAGACGATCGCAGTGATGACGATCACCTGCTCGCGCGGGTCGCCGTCGATGGCGCCGATCTCGGCCAGCTCCTCCGCGTACGCGTCGAGCGGCCCGCCGAGCGGCAGCCGCGGCCCGCTGTCGCGCTTGCGGCGGGTGAGCTTGCCGAGCACCTCGGAGTCGCCGCTGAGCATGGCCCGCATCAGCGGCCGGCCCAGCAGAGCCAGCGCGAACAGGCCGAACAGCTCGCCCGGCGTGGCCGGCTCCCGCTCGCGCACCTCGGCCACCAGGCGCACCCGCTCGCGCCGCAGCAGGGCGGTGAAAAGCTCGTCGCGGGTCTTCCAGTGCAGGTAGATGGTGCCCTTGGCGACACCCGCGCGCTGGGCGACGTCGTCGATCGTGGTCTTGTCGTAGCCCCACCGCAGGATCAGCTCCGTGGCGGCGTCGAGGATCCGGTGCGCCCGCTCGAGCCGGCGCGCCGGATCCTGCGGTGGCCGTCCTGTCCTGGCCATGCTGAATTCACCTCATCTTTGACCGATTGAGGCTATCCAGTCATCTAATTGACGGCAAGCCTTAAGCGAGCTTGCTCAGCAGCGCCTCCGCCTCGGGAGCGAACGAAGGGTCGCCGGTCTCGACCGCCCTGACCAGCAGGCGGCGGGCCAGCTCCAGGTCGCCGCGCTCGTACCGGATCTCGCCCATGCGGCAGGCGGCCTCGGCGACCAGCTCGTCCTGCTCGCTCAGCCCCAGCGTCAGCTCGTAGAAGCGGAGCGCGCCGTCGCGGTCGCCCAGCCAGTAGCACAGCTCGCCCAGGTGCGCCGCCGCCAGCCCCGACTCGGGGTCGCCCGAGTCGATCACCCGCTGGTACCAGTTCAGCGCCTCGGGATAGTCGCGCTCGCGCTTGGCCAGCGCGCCCAGGAACATCGCGCCCAGCGCGCTGTTGTGCCCCCCGCCCTCCTCGACCGCCCTGCGGTACCAGGCGCGCGCCCGCAGCGCGTCCTCGTCGTGGTACGTCTGCCCGAGCGCGAGCATCGCCCGCACCGCCAGGTCGCCGTCACCGGCCTCCATGACCTGCAGGTAGACCCGCCGGCCCGCGTCCACCTGGCCTGACTCCACCAGCGTCTGCGCGTACAGGGTCAGCGCGGTCAGGTCGCCGTCCCGCGCCGCGTCCTCCAGCGTGCGCAGCGACGCCTCGATGTCGCCCTGCTGCTCCTGCAGGATGCCGAGCAGCCCGCCGAACACGCCGCGCGCCGGGCTGTCCGCGTCGCCCGCCTGCCGCGCGGCCAGGGAGTAGACGGCCTCGGCGTCGCCGTCGGCGTCCAGCAGCTCCAGCAGCCGGCCGTCCGCGAGGAACCGCACGCCGGGGTCCTCGTCCCTGCTCAGCCGCTCGTACGTCTCCCGCGCCCGGCCCGTCTCCCCCAGCTCGGCCAGCCGCTGGGCCGCCTCCAGCTCCGCGTACGGGCCCGTCCCCGCCAGCGCGAAGTAGCCGGGCACCGCATCCGGGTCGCTGCACCGGCCGCCCAGCGCGCGGGCCGGCTCGGCGGCGCGCTCGCCCATCAGCGCGAGCACCCGCAGGGCCAGGGCGTGCTCGCCGCGCTCGCTCGCCTCCTGGGCGAGCCCGGTCAGCGCCTCCTCTGCGAGATCGTCCACGGGGGTGCCGAGCACCGGGGCGAACGCGCGGGCGGCGGCGTCGATGTCGCCGTCCTCGTACGCCAGCACGCCCAGCCGCATCCACGCCCGGCCTGCCGCCGCCTCGTGGCCTGATCCGGCCGCGAGCCGCAGCTCCCGCTCGGCCCCTTCGCGGTCGCCCAGCTCCTCCAGGACGCCGGCCAGGTCCACCCGCATCGAGGCGGCCTGCCCGTCCGGCGCGGCCTCGACGCCTCGGACGAACACGGCGGCGGCCTCCTCCCTGCGGCCCCTGAGCGCCAGCGAGGCGCCCAGCGCCCAGCGGCCCATGGCCACGGTGTCCGGGTCGCCGCTCGCCATCGCCAGGCCGGCCTCGGCCGCCACGGCGTCGTGGTCCTCCTCCCTGACCAGCGTGGCGAGCAGTCTGCGGCGGGACTCCAGGTCGCCGCCCGCCGCCGCCTCGGCCAGCACCTCGCGGGCCCGCTGCGGCTCGCCGCGCTCCCTGAGCAGCTCGGCGGCCAGCTGCCCGGTGCGGGGCAGCCCGGCCATGGCGGCCTCGATCGCGCCGTCCAGGTCGCCGCGTCGGTGGCGGACGATCGCGATGTCGTGCCAGGCGACGGGCGCCGCGCCGGGGTGCTCGGTGGCCCGCAGCAGGTACACCTCGGACAGGCTGGGGTCGCCGTTCCTGGCGAGCAGCGTGCCGAGCTCGAACGCGGCCCTGGGGTCTCCTTCGCCGGCGAGCACGCGCAGCAGCACCTCGGCCTTGTCGTCGTCCAGCTCCGCCGCCGCGTCCAGGGCATGGGTCACGGCCTCGTCACGCTCGGCGCCCTCCGGGAACGCGGCCAGCAGGTCGGGCACCCGCGCCACGTCCCCGTCCCGCAGCGCCAGCAGCAGCGCCGCCAGCGGCCGCGAACCGGTCAGCTCGGCCAGCGCCGCCTCCGCGCCGGGCCGGTCGCCCTCGGCGTCCAGCACCCACGGCAGCTCGTCGGGGCCGGCCCGGCCGAGCAGGTGGCGGGCCGTCGCGCCGGACAGGCCGTCCTCGTCGGCGGCGGCCCGCTCCAGCGCGAACCGCGCCGCGTCGTCGTCCCCCGCCGCCCGGAGGCTCCTCCCGGCGGCCAGCATGGTCTCCGGCTCGGAGTCCGGGTCGAGCGCCGCCGCGCGCTCGAAGGCCGCCTTGGCCGCCTCCAGCTCCCCGGTCTCGGCCAGCAACACCCCGAGCAACCGCTCCGCCTCAGCCGTCTCCGGCACCCGCAGCGCCTCCGCGACGGAAGCGGCGGCCGGCGTGGGCTCCTCTTCCGCGCCGGTCAGGGTGGCGAGAGCGGCTCGGGTGTCGCCGCGTTCGTGCAGGTGCTGGGCCACCAGCACGCGGCCGTCCGCGCCGAACGCCGCCGTCAGCCGTCCCAGGGCCTCGGGCACCCGCCCCGCGTCCACGAGGGACCGCCCGAGCAGGAGGGCCGCGTCGCGGTCGCCGGCGGGCAGGCGGGAGAGCACCTCCACGGCGTCGGCGTGCTCCCCGAGGCCGTGCAGCAGCTCCCCGGCCTCGCGCAACCCCAGCCGGTCGAGCTCGTCGTCCTCCCCCAGCGCCGCGAGGTACGCCATGACCGCTCCGCGCGGGTCACGCGCGTCGACACGCAGCGCACCGAGCAGGCAGGCGGCGTAGCGGCGCAGCGCAGGATGCCCCGACTCGACCACCATCGCCAGCACGCCGTCGGCCGCCTCGACCTCCCTGGCGTGCTGCCAGGCGTTCGCGCATCTGATGGCCAGCCGGGTCGCCGCGGACCACGCCTCACCCTCCGGCATCGCGCGGGCGGCGGCGTCGAAGTCCCGGTCGAGCACCAGCCGCCCGAACGCGCTGAGCGGGTCGGTCCCGTGCTCCAGCGCGGCCCGCGCGCCCGCCGGGTCGTCCAGCCCGAGCCGGGTGACGGCCAGCGGCAGCACGGCGTGCTCGGGCGCGCCCTCGGCGATCATCCGCTCGTGCAGCCGGCAGGCGGCGAGCAGGTCGCCCTGCCGCTCGTAGATCTCGGTCAGCGCGAGCGCCGCTTCGACGCGCAGCCCGCGGTGCGGCCCCGCGAGCACCTTCTCGTACGCCGCCCGCGCCGATCCGGGGTCGTCGTCGGCCACGACCGCGCCGAGCGTGGCGCCCACCCAGGGGGCCAGCGCGGGATGCCCCTCGGCGAGTGCGCGTTCCAGCAGCTCGGTGGCCTGCCGCCGGTCGCTCAGCACCTCCTTGCCGAGCACGGCCGCGTACGAGAGCGCGAGCGGGTCGCCGCCCCCGGCCGCCGACAGGAACAGCTCGGCCGCGTCGGAGGCGTCGTACCCGCTGGAGACCAGCACGTGCGCGAACACGGCGGTGCCGAGCGCCGCGACGGCAGGGTCGAGGTGCTCGGTGGCGGCCCGGTAGGCGCGCAGGCCCTCCTCCCTGCCCAGCCAGTGGTGGTCGAGCAGAGCGCCCAGCACGGGATGCGGCTCGTCGCCCGGCGCGCGCAGCAGTTCGAGCAGCACCGCCGCCTGGAAGCCCTGCGGCACGTCGTCGCCTTCTGCCACGTACGTCAGCAGCTCGTCGGCCTGCTCGGGGTCGCCGTCGCGCAGCTCGATGCAGGCCAGCGCGACCATGGCGCGCGGCGCCTGGACGGGCGCGCCGGAGTCGGCGGCCCTGCGCAGCAGCAGCCGGGCCCCGGCGAGGTCGCCGTCGCGCAGCCGGGCCAGGCCGTCGTCGACGTCGTGGAGCGCCTGCTCGGTCACCGGGTCGGCGGGCGGCTGCCGCCTGGCGTCGTGCTCCAGCAGCAGCGTGGCCTTGAACGCGGTGTCGGGGTCGGCGTGCCCGGCCGCCAGCAGGGCCAGCTCCATGGCCTCGTCGTGCACCTCGGGCTGCTGTTCGAGCAGCATGCCGAGCAGCGTGACGCAGACCGAGGACCACTCGCCGTCGCCCGCCTCCAGCACGGTCCTGATCGCGGCCAGCGCGGCGGCGCTCTCCCCCGCCTCGGTGTGCAGCTGGGCCAGGCACGCCTGAGCCTGCATGGCGTGCTCGCGGTGGCCGCTGGCGATCACCCGCTGGAAGATCGCCCTGGTCTCCTTGTCGTCGCCGAGCTGCGCGGTGACCTTGGCCAGCTCGATGAGCGAGGGCAGCCGGACGTCGGGGTCCGGGTGCTCGGCGGCGACGCGGTAGGCGGCGGCCGATTCCGCGTACTCGCCGAGGTCGACCAGCACCGCGCCGAGCAGGTTGTGCGCCATCGCCAGGTGGTCGGGGTGGCCGACGGCGATGGCGTGCTCGCACACGGCGCGGGCCTGGTCGAAGTCGCCCGCGTCGGCGTACATCCGATAGAGCTGGAACGCGGCCAGCGACACCACCTCGGGGTCGCCGCAGGTCAGCAGGGCACGATAGTCGTCCTCGTCCTCGGCGGCGGCGTACAGCTCGTGCGGCGGCGCCTGCGCGACGGGGATCTCGGGCAATTCCAGCCGGGCGGCCAGCTCGGCCACGGCGGGGCTGTCACACCTGCGGGCCCGCTCCAGCGCCTCCTGCGCGCCCGGCGCGTCGCCGAGCTGCGTGCACACCAGCACCAGGGCCGTGTCGGCGAGCGCCGCCACCTCGAAGTCGGCGCCGGCGGAGGCGATCATCAGCACGCGGTGCGCCGCCGCCCACTCCTTGGCGTTGACGAGCATCATGCCCATCGCCATCGCAGAACGCTGCCCGAACACCGGGTCCCCTGACTGGATCACCGAGCGGTGCGCAGCCTCGGCGCCGTCCAGATCCCCCTGCTCCTGCAGCAGACCGGCCAGCAGATGGGACGCCTCCGGATCCCCCGTCGCCGCGATCTGCCTGAACAGCACGGCGGCCTGGTCGAGATCTCCGGCTCTCCAGTGGCTCATGGCCGCATCGAGCTGCTCTGACGCCATATGCACTCCAAGGTCATCGGATGATGTGAAAAAGCTACACATGTGTCACCGGCGTCACACGGCGATTCGAGATCTCCGGTCCGCCCGCGAGGAGGGCGGGCAGCGCCGTAGCGTAGTGCTCATGGGCAGAGCGTTCTGGATCGATCAGGAGTTCGACAGGGACCGTGATGGGCGCTATGCCGTACACGTGCGGAAGAACCTCGACGACTTCGAGTGGGGGGACATCGCACCCGTACGGTTCGCCTGCACGGCGTGGGAGCTGGCCACGCCGCCGTCCCTGACGCCCGGCTACGTCCGCTGGGACCGCCGCGTCCTCGAGGCGACCTGCCACCGCAACACCTGGGACGGCACCCTCTACACCCGCGTCCGCATCGTCTCCCCGCTGCCCGACGAGCTGCGCCGCTCCCGCGCCTGGTGGCGCGACCGCGGCTGGACGGACTGGCAGGAGACCTTCGGCCAGTACGTCGAGCCCAGCCAGCAGGACCTCGCCCGGGTGCCCTTCCTGCGCGCGTCCCTGCTGGTCGAGGCGCCGCTGCCGCTCGACGACCTGCCGCCGGAGCCGGAGGGCCCGCACGACGACGTCGAGCGCCGCGCCCACCGCGCGGTGACCGTGCTGGCCCGCGAGCTCAACGCCCTCGTCGCCCCGGTGCTCGACCAGCTGGGCTGACCCTCCGCATGCGTGATCCTCCTGTGGGTAGCGGCACGCCATGAGAACGGTGATCGTGCTGGCGCTGGCCATGGGGCTGACCGGCTGCGCCGTGGACACGGCAGCCCCGGCGCGTACGGCCGAACGGTTCCACGCCGCGCTCTCCGCCCACCAGGAGGAGGCCGCGTGCGCCCTGCTGTCCAGACAGACCGCGGAGAAGCTGCCCGACCCTGGTCAGAGCTGCGCCGCCGCCCTGCGCGAGCTGCGGCTCGGCCCGGGCGGAGCGGTCACCGGGGTGAGCGTGTGGGGCGAGGAGGCCCAGGTACGGCTGCGCGGCGACACGCTCTTCCTGCACCGCTACGCGGACGGCTGGCGGGTCAAGGCCGCGGGCTGCGAACCGGCCGGTGACCTGCCGTACAACTGTGAGGTGGACGGCTGATGCGCACGATGTTCACGCTGACCCTGCTGCTGATCGTGGCCGGCCTGGCCTGCTTCTTCGTCCTGGGGTGGTCGAGACTGTGAAGTGGATCAAGGAGAACTCCCTGGCCCTGACATTCCTCGTGCTCTTCCTGCTGGCGGTGGCGGGGCAGGCGGTGGCGGGCATGTTCCACTACAACGACGAGCAGGTGGCCCAGGGCGGCGAGCCGGTGTCGCTGGTGTCGTACCTGGCCTCCTCGTCCTACGCCGTGGACGTGGCCGAGAACTGGCAGTCGGAGTACCTGCAGTTCTTCCTGTTCATCATGCTCACCGTCTGGCTGGTGCAGAAGGGCTCGCCGGAGTCGAAGGAGCTGGACAAGGCGGGCGCCGAGTCCGACGAGGAGCAGCGGATCGGGCGGCACGCGGACCCTGGGTCCCCGCGCTGGGCCAGGGCGAAGGGGCTGCGCCTGTGGCTGTTCAGCAACTCGCTCGGGCTGGTGATGGGGCTGATCTTCCTGCTGTCGTGGCTGGCGCAGTCGGTGGCCGGGCAGGCGGCCTACAACGCCGATCGGCTGGGCGACCTGCGCGACCCGGTCTCGTGGGGCTCGTACGTCACCTCGGGCGAGTTCTGGGACCGCAGCCTGCAGAACTGGCAGTCGGAGCTGCTGGCCGTGCTGTCGATGGTGGTGCTGTCGATCTATCTGCGCCAGCGGGGCTCGCCCGAGTCGAAGCCGGTGGGCGCGCCGCACACCTCGACCGGCGTGGAGGGCTGACCGGTGATCACCGCGACGACGCGGGCGCCAGGAGCGAAGGCGCCCTGGCGGGCGAGGTCGAGGATGCCGTACATCATCTTGGCCACGTAGATCCGCTCGAAGCCGTGGCGGGCGGCGAACGCCTCCAGCTCGGGCGTCGTGCGGGCGTAGCCGCCGAAGTGGTGGCCGAGGTCGATCGACCAGTTACCCGAGACGCGTCCGTACGCCTCCCGCTGCAGCCTGGCCACCTCGCCCTCGAGGAACCCCGCGCCCTTGAGCACCGCGAAGCCCAGTGCCCGCCGCCCCTCGGGCAGCCCGGCCGCGATGCCCGCCAGGGTGCCGCCGGTGCCGACCGGGCAGCAGATGACGTCGTAGTCGTCCTCGATCTCCCCTGGCAGCTCCGCGCACCCGCGTACGGCCGCCGCGTTGCTGCCGCCCTCGGGCAGGATCGCGACGTCCTCGCCCCACCGCGCGCGCAGCCCCGCCAGCACCTCCTCGGTGTCCTTGCGCCGGTAGGTCGCGCGGTCGAGGTAGGTCAGCGTCATGCCACAGGCGGCGGCGCGGGCCAGCACGGGGTTGAGCGGCAGGTGCTCCTCACCCCTGATGACGCCGATCGTCTCGATGCCGTGGCGGGCCCCGGCCTCGGCCACCGCCCTGATGTGGTTGGAGTACGCGCCCCCGAACGTCAGCACCCGCGCGTGCCCCAGGTTGTACTTCAGCTTGCGCGGCTTGTTGTCGTCGTGCCGCAGGAAGACCCGGACCTGGCCGAGCGCTGGATCCAGGAACTCCTCCATGGCGCTAGTCTACGGACGGGTCCTTGTTGAGGAGTGTTGGATTATGCGCGTTGTTGAAGCTTTTCGTGCCGCCTTCGGCGCGTCCCCGCAGACCGTCTGGCGTGCGCCGGGCCGCGTCAACCTGATCGGCGAGCACACCGACTACAACGACGGCTTCGTGCTCCCGTTCGCCGTGCCGTGGGGCGTCACGGCGGCGCTCACCCCGCGTACCGACGGCGTCATCCGCCTGCTGTCCCTCCAGTCCGCCGACGGCGAGCCCGTCGTCATGGAGACCCGCGAGGAGTCGCGCGGCTGGACCCGCTACGTCGTCGGCGTCCTCGCCATGCTCGGCGACCGCGTCGCCGGCGCCGACATCGCCATCGACGGCGACGTGCCGCAGGGCGCCGGGCTGAGCTCCAGCGCCGCCCTGGAGGTGGCCGTCGCCTCCGCGCTCAACGACGTGCACGGCCTCGGCATGACGCCCATGGAGCTGGCCCTGCTCAGCCAGAAGGCGGAGAACGACTTCGTCGGCATGCCCTGCGGCATCATGGACCAGGCCGCCTCCGCCCTGTGCGAGGAGGGTCACGCGCTGTTCCTCGACTGCCGCTCGCTCGGCAGCCGGTCCATCCCGCTCGACCTGGCCGCCCACGGCCTGAGCATGCTCATCATCGACACTCAGGTGCACCACGAGCACGCAGGCGGCGAATACGCCAAGCGCCGCGCCGAGTGCGAGTCGGCGGCGCGCAAGCTCGGCGTGCCCGCCCTGCGCGACGTCACCGACCTGGCCGGCGCGCTGGCGCGGCTGCAGGGAGACGAGCGCAAGCGCACCGAGCACGTCGTCACCGAGAACCACCGCGTCGAGGCCCTCGTCGGCCTGCTGCGGGCGGGCGCCGTCACAGAGATCGGCGCCCTGCTCAACGCCTCACACCTGTCGCTCAGGGACCTGTACGAGGTGTCGTCGCCCGAGCTCGACGTCGCCGTCGAGGCCGCGCTGAAGGGCGGGGCGCGCGGGGCGCGGATGACCGGCGGCGGCTTCGGCGGCTCCGCCATCGCGCTGGTGCCGGTCGAGCGGCTGGACAGCGTGCAGGAGTCGGTGTCGGCCGCCTACGCCGAGCGCGGCTACCAGGCTCCGCGCTTCCTGCCCGCCACCCCGGCCCAGGGCGCCCACCGCATCGCCTGACCCCTCAGCGCGGCTTTCAGGGCGGCCCCTTAAGAGCGGCCGTCAGGGCGGCCTTAAGAGCGGCCCTTCAGAGCGGCGGGAAGTTCGGGGGGCGGCGCTCCAGGAAACTGGCGACGCCCTCCACGAAGTCGGGCCGCCCGAACGAGGCCATCATCTCGTGCGTGGCCGTCTTGGCCGCGTCGTCGAGCGTGGCCTCCCAGTCGTGCCAGACCTGCCGCTTGATCACCGCCAGCGACGCCGGGGAGCTGTGCGCCGCCAGCTCCCTCGCGTACGCCAGCACCTCCTCCATCAGCGACTCCCCCGGCACCGCCCGGTTGACCAGCCCCAGCTCGTACGCCTCCCTGCCGGTGAACACCCGCCCCGACAGCAGGATGTCCATCGCCCGCTGCTGCCCGATCACCCGGGGCAGCACCCATGACAGCCCGTACTCGGCCACCAGCCCCCGGCGCGCGAACGCCGTCGTCCACTTCGCCTCCTCGGCGGTGAACACCAGGTCGCACACCAGCGCGTGCACCATCCCGAGCCCGGCGCAGGCCCCGTTGACGGCCGCGATGATCGGCTTGCGGATCGTCGTCGGGTACGTGTTCGGGCGCGGGTCGGGCACCTCGTCGTACGAGCCGCTCTGGATGGCGCTCAACGTCTTGAAGTCGGCGCCGGAGCAGAACCCCTTGCCCGCGCCGGTGACCACCACCACCCGCACGCCGGGATTCGCCTCCGCCTCCGCCAGCAGGTCGAAGTAGCGCCGGCCCAGCGCGTCGGTCCACGCGTTGAGCGTCTCGGGCCGGTTGAAGGTGAGGGTCAGCACGCCCTGGTCGTCGAGCGTGGAGAGCACGAGTTCCGCCATGCCCCCAACAGAACCATGTTCTAGGCCGGGAAGGCAAGGTTCAGTCGTGGTGGACGAAGGCGGGGGTGAGGACGCGCGTGTCGTAATAGCGGTGGAAGACCGGGGTGGCGCTGCCGGACATCGGCGGCACGATCCACGACCAGTCCGCCGGGCAGACCCGGCCCGCCTTCTCCTCCCGTTCCAGGTGGGCGAGGAAGCGGCGCGACTCGGTGTGGTGGTCGGTCATGGTCACCCCCGCCCGCTCGAACGAATGCAGCACCGCCACGTTCAGCTCCACCATGGCGTGGTCGCGCCACAGCGAGCGCTCGGACGAGGTGTCCAGGCCGAGCCGCTCGGCCACCACGGGGAGCAGGTCGTACCTGTCCGCGTCGGCAAGGTTGCGGGCGCCGATCTCGGTGCCCATGTACCAGCCGTTGAACGGCGCACACGGGTAGCACAGGCCGCCGATCTCCAGGCACATGTTCGAGATGGCCGGTACGGCGTGCCAGCGCAGCCCCAGCCCCTCGAACCACGGATACTCGGGATGCCTCAGCGGCACCTCCAGCACGGCGTCACCCGGCAGGTTGCACAGCAGCGGCCTGCCGCGGCCCGGATGGATGATCAGCGGCAGCACGTCGAACTTCCCGCCCCTGCCCTGCCAGCCCAGCGCCTGCGCGGCCTCGGTGAGCGCCACGTTCGCCGGGTCACCGACGACGCCGTCCTTGGTCCGGTAACCGGCGTACCGGACCAGCTGGTCGTTGAGTATCCGCGGCCCGCGCAGCGCGGGCGTGTCAGGCGGCAACACGGTGATGGTCGGCCTGATCTTGCCCGCAGGGGCCTGCGCATCCGCGCCGGAGCCGGTGGCCGCGCGCAAGTGCGCCACGCACTCCAGCGCCACCCCCTCGGCCGTGCTCACCTCGCGGCGGTCGCGCACCTTGAGCGAGCGCCAGTACAGCCGGCCGATGCAGCGGTTGCTGTTGCGCCAGGCCACCCGGGCGCCGAACTCGAGCTCCTCGTACGTGTGCGTGTAGGTCCCGTAACGGGCCACGTCTCTGGCCACGTCACGGAGCCTGGCCTGCAGACCGCCGGCCGAGGGATGCTCGGCGTGGTAGAGCCTGATGAAGCGCTCCGCCTCGCGGAGGTCGATGGTGCACCCGTTCACCGTCCGTACGGCGGGCGCGTCGAAGGGACGAAGGGACCTGATCCAGGTAGACACGCGGCAACCAGCACTTCTCGGTCATCGGATCGCCCCACCGATTCCGGGTCGGCGGCACGTCCTGCTGGAGGCGCCCTCTCCCCGCCTCCGCGACTTCTGCCCGCGGCTCCGGCCGTACCGACCGGCCCCGCCATCCTGCCGCCCCGCCCGACCCCTTGTCCCGCGTTTCCCGAAATCCCGTCACCATCTCACTACATAAGGTGAGATAGGACGCAGCTTCCGCAGACCAGCACCCCCGACCGCACGCACGGGGACACCTTCGCGGACCGAACATCATGAACCGGCCCCGCGCCGCCCGGCGAGCACGAACCCACTCGCCGGGCGGTGCGGGCCTCACTCACCAGGAGCGGCCGTCACCGACGCGGGCGCCCCGGGCCGTCACCGACGCGGGCGCCCCGGGCCGTCACCGACGCGGGCGCCCCTCCCACACGCAGGTGAGGTGGATCACCCTCGCCTGCCGCCACCGCTTCCCCGCGACCTTCCTCGGCAGTTCCCGCGCCGGCACCGCGATGGACAGCCGTTCCTCCGGCACGACCACCACGTCGCCGTCGCCGTCGCCGCCGCCGTCGCCGCCCGCCGTCACCGGCTCGACGACCCGGACGGGACCGACGTCACCGACCTCGATCAGCTCGTCCCCGGCACGGTCGGAGAACCGCACCTTCCTGCCCTCACGCGTCCAGCACGTCAGCTTCCCGCCGCGCAGAATGCGGTCACCGTCCATCACCCGCTCACCGATCACCCGGACCGGCCCGTCATCGGCCAGCGCCGACGTGGCCATCCCACCGAGCCCGAGCGCGGCGGCGGTGACGACGATCGCGAGACGTCGCGTCAACATGGGGTCTCCCTCCCCGAGGCGTTGTGACGCTCTCGAGGCTCGCCCACCGCACCTGAAGCCCCGCTTAAGACACCAAAACCGATCTTCAGGCAGACACCGCCCACCACAAGCGGACATCGGAAAACGACGAAGGCCCCCTCACCTATTGGTGAGAGGGCCCGCACTGTGGCTCCCGCGATTGGACTCGAACCAGCTGCCCGTCGTCTGGATCAGTTGACGGCGGTCCGAACGCGGTGTCGGCCCAGCCAGCCGAGTCCAGATCCGTGCAGGACCGTTCATCTGGTATGGCTCCCGCGTTGGCTCCCCTCCGGGGGCTCAGCCAATCGCGGGCGGTGAGGCGCAACGCATGGTGATCAGGTTCTCCGGATCAGATGCCCGTTCGTTGGTGGACTCGAGCGGTCGACGGACTGTTCCGCTGGCTGTGGTCCGTCCCGTCGAGATCGCCGAACCTGGTGACTTGCCCGAGCCGGGGCACTGGCGCTGTGGCCCGCACACAAAGAACGAGGTCGCGCACGTCCCCGCGGCCAGGCCTGTAGGCCGGGTTCCTTTCTCAGGCCTGGAATGAGCTGCTGAGATTCGCGGTCCACACCCTGTGACCTGCGGTTTCACGCACAGGACTTCTCATCGTTTCGGATGATCGCGTGGTCATGTCCCGGATGTGCCCAAGACACCATCGTTGCCGGCACTGGATTCCAACATGAGTCCTCAGCGGCAGGACCGGAGTGGGCCGTCCCTTACATCTCGCTGGTGATTCCTTGTGATCCAGAGCCGAGATCGTTCAATCCGTACATATAGGACGAAACGCGGACGTTTCTACCATTAGTGTCATTGATCAAATGAATCCATGGGCAACGAACCTTCGATCTGGAGTATTCTTCGTTACTCTTCCACGTTTCCGCGCGAGGAGGCGGCGTTGACGATCTTCTTTGGGTATGCAGCCGAGCGAAGGTCCGCTACAGAGACGATCCGGACGGCTGCAATCCGAATCGGCGAGGAGTCAGGGGTAACTCCCGTTCTGTGGGAGGACATGCTTGTTGACGGGACAGTGGTCATAAGCGAGGTTCTAAGAGCAATCGACGACGCCGAGATGTGCATATTTGACCTAACTGATCAAACAGAGAACGTACTATTTGAAGCCGGATATGCTGTTGCGCGCGCAAAGCCCGTATGGCTTACGTTTGATTCAACGGTCTCAAAGGCCAAAGCTAGCTGGAAAGAGCTTGCCCTTCTTAATGTCATAGGGTACACCGCATATCGCAATAGCAATGATCTGGCGGAGCAATTTGCCAATGTCAATCCCCTGGCGACGTTGGCGCCCATATACGACGCCCTAATCGAACCGAGCCTTGATGAAGGCATTGTTCGTGATTCACTACTATACTGTCTAACGTTCGAGCCTTTTGAGGCGTCCAATCGCCTTTCTTTGTTTCTCAACAGTCGTCGAGATCGCGGTCTCAACATGAAGGTTTCAGATCCCCGTGAGTCGACCCTTGATCCCCTAACCTGGTTTGCTCCTAATATTCTTAAGTCGGCGGGTGTTCTCGTTCACTTTGCTGGGCCTCATAGGAACCGCGCATCTCTCCATAATCGTAGACATGCTTTCGTTGCTGGAATGGCATATGGATTCGACGTACCGATCCTCATGTTGGCCGAAGGAGAATATACGGCACCGTTCGATTATCAATCACTTCTATATAAGTATGAGACCGCAGAAGAATGCGTAGCTATAGCCCGCAACTGGTTGGATAGCCTGGCGTATGAGGAAATCAATTGGTCGAGCCCGAGGGGTAGTCATCGCAGTTCACTTTCAGGTATTCGTTTCGGGGAGCATGTCGCCGAAAACGAGCTTCTAGACTTGCCTGACTATTTCGTTGAAACCGCTGCCTTCGAGTCGGTCGTATCGGCTCGGGATACACTTTTTGTCGGCCATCGCGGTACTGGTAAAACGGCGAACGCAACCCAGGCTTTCAACCAAGTCTCCGCCAATAAGACCAACCTTGCAGTACTTATCAAGCCTCCTGGTTTTGAGTTTGCAGGGCTCTTCGCTGTCATCGCCAAGCTTCCTGAAGCCCAAAAGGACTATTTCCTTGACTCGCTTTGGCGTTTCGTAATTCAAACCGAGATCGCGGCCTCAGTTCTTGCTCGCATTGAGAGCAAATCCGTCTATGTTCCGCATGAAGATGCCGAAGAACAATTTCTTAGTTATACGAAGAGTGTTTCGTTCGATCTAAGATCAGACATGTCTATTCGAGTAGAGCAAGCACTTAACCACTTGGTCGCAACTCTGAACCCGATTCAAGACACGGCGGAAGCAACACGAAATTTGATCAATGAAGCTTTTCACGCAAATACCCTTGCTGAGCTTCGTGGTCACCTAGGGCCTCTACTCAAGGACAAGAAGCGCGTTGCTGTGTTCGTTGACAACCTGGATAAGGGCTGGGAGAAGGGTGCAGACTTTAGACTTGTTGCACGGCTCATCATTGGTCTACTAACAGCTCGTGGGCAGCTTGTGCGGGATTTTGAAAAGCAGGACTTCTGGCGCGATCGCATCAAGCTGTCTCTAGCGATCTTTCTAAGAAGCGACATCTTCGATTATCTCCAAAAAGAGGCCAGAGAGCCCGATAAGCTACCTATCGCAACGATTACCTGGCGGGATCCAGAAACGCTACTAGGCGTCATTGAGAATCGTTTCACCGCAGGAGACACAAAGGACCGCGCTCTCCGCCTCCTGTGGGAAAACTACTTTTGTCAAGAAGTGGAAGGGGTACCTACTAGAGCGTATATTACGTCTGTAGTTCTGCCACGACCACGTGACATCGTATACTTTTGCAATGAGGCTGTCGGGCGAGCCATTGACCGTCACCATTCACGCGTGGAGCCTGCAGACTTCCTCTCGGCCGAGGAGACCTATTCCCAATACGCCTACGAAGCACTTCTTGTGGAAAACGGAATAACTATACCCGAGATGGAAGATGCTCTACTAGGCTTCTTGGACTCTCCTGAAATAATCACTCGAGAGGAAATTTTTGCAAGTTTCAATACAGCCGGCCTGTCATCCGAGACACACGAATACGTACTGAAAAAACTGGTCTCCGTGTCGTTTCTAGGCCTTGAGATACGCCATGGAGTTTTTACTTATCCAGATGTTGGCAGTAGCATGAAAAAAGCTTACGCTCAAGCAGCAAAGATTTTTGCGAGCCCAGAACAGCAAAGGTTTCGCATCAATAGAGCGTTTCACGCTTTCCTTGGGATAACACGAAACGGGAACATTGATAGGCCTACATAAGGTTATGCCAAGACATAAGCCAGATAGCCGGAGCTATATATTACTGCAAACAAGACGGGCGTCCATTGTTCCAAAAGACTAAACCTCCAAAACCGCAGCAGTCCGGCCTGCTGAGTCATAGGGATCCACTCGGCTTTCCAGAGAAGCGCAGGAAGTTTCTCTTCTAGCTGTCCAATCAGTCTGTACTTTCGAGAATTCAGAAGCCTATACGACCTTATCAAGAAGAACCATATAACGCATTGCACTATTAGTGCTATTATGGGAAAGAGTAGCCATCCGATAGCAATCTGGCGCGACCCAAGGATGGTAGCTGATATGGCGAGAAATGCAGCATTAAAACTCAAGAAGAAGGTATTGGTAACGTTTCGCCTTCCGCTGATGCGGTCCGCCATCTCAACGTATAGCTTATATTGTTCCATAATGGCTTGCTGATATGCCTGCTTCTCTGTCGCATAATCACTTAAGTTCACTTCAGCGTTCCAAAGGCTGTCATCCTTCATGCTGGTTCCTTCCGTTGCTTGCTTGTAACACCTGACCACTACAGGAGTTGCTCAGCTCAGCTCGACCTAAGTTCAGGCTAATACATACCGGACAAGCGGTGCCGATCAACTTGTCCATCCCGTCTGCCGTCGACCCACCGCGGAGCGGCAGCGGGCCGGCGACGGAGGTGCAAGCCCGGCCTGGCGTGTCCCTGCGCCTGGACGCATTCCACGGTCATGGGACTCCCAACGGTCACGGCCGGGCTTGCGGCGGAGGAGGCGGTCTGCTGGGCTTGCCTGGGTCGATGGCAGACGGGATGGGCTTCCACCCCAGCCACCCCACCACCGGCACAGGCGTGCGGCGCCATCTCGGAGCCGGAGTGCCCCCGCCGGAGGCACGTAGTAAGGCCAGCCCCGTGACTGCCTCCGCTTGCGCTGGCCAGCTCGACCCCGTGAGCAGAACCGTGCGCCCCAAAAGCGGCCCTGTCCTCGTCCGCGTCAGCCGACCGGCGTTCTGCGGGTCGGGCATGGAGCCCCAGTGGAGTGCCCGGCCCGCGTCGCGTCGGCGGCGCGTGCGGCCCGGTCAGGGCCGCTTTAAGTTTGTAGAGAAAGTTCTCACACGCCGGACTACACGACTACGTCGATGCTGCGCAGGCAGGAGCGGAATGTCTCACCGAGGTAGTCGAGGACCGCTCGGCCCTTTTCTGCGGTAGCGAGCGAAGGCCGGCCGATGACGCCTGACTTGGTGTATGCCTCCATGCCGACCGTCAGAAGGTCTTTGCGGTCGTTCGCTATGTGGTCCACCGTGTCGTAGCCGTCTCGCACAAGTTCGGGATTGGCAGCCAGAAGGATGGACACCTCGAGTTCGCCGGCGTGCATGTCCTCGTGTGAGCTGGTTTCCATGTTGGCCGCTGCACGTGCGCCCTTCCAGTCAGTACTAGTTGGGAAGAGTGCCATGCATCGCTCGCTGACGGTGGCTTCCTGGACAACGTTAGAAAGTGTGTAGTTGCCACCGTGGGCGTTGATCAGCACCAATTTGTTAATGCCGGATGCCCGTAGGGATTGCTGGATGTCCGTGATGAGAGAGAAGAGCGTCCTAGCCGAGATGCTTACTGTTCCAGGCCAAGCTTTGTGTTCATGAGAACAAGAGATAGTGATGGGCGGCAAGTGGCGCACTGGGTAGAGTTGTGCCAGTTCGCGGGCAATGATCGATGCGATCGCTGCGTCTGTGGCTAGCGGCAGATATGGGCCGTGTTGCTCGAAGCTGCCAATCGGCAGAATGGCGACGTGCGCGTCTCGCGCGTCTTCATCCTTCGTTGTTTGAGTTGGCAGCAGATGGTTCACGTACGCTCCTTGCTGGCGTGCGTCGCTCACCCCGCACGGCGTGTGAGCTGGGCCAAGTTCTTCGTTAAGTCTCGCACGAGAGGCAGTTTGGCGACAGGCGTCAAGTGATCGCTGAGAGCTTTGAGCTGTGTCCGGATCCGAGCTGAACCAGTTCGCTGGGCGATCGTTAAGGCTTCCCTGCCAGCCTCAACGGCGCGCTCGATCTCGCCCTGAGCAGCTGCTGCGGTAGCCAACCGAGCTAAGCAGAGACCCTTGTCGCGGGTCTGGGCGGCTTCGGGCCATTGCGTGAGGCTTCGTTCGAAGATGGACAAGGCAGCGCTTGGGTTGCCGAGAAGTACCCATGACATCCCAGCCTCCATCTGGACGTATGACGGCGTGCAGTAGCGGGCCTTGTCTGTTGCGACTTGGCCCAGGCCCTCGGTCGCCTGCTGGATCGCCCGGTCTACCGCTGACTCGAACTCTCGTGGCTCGGCGAGAAGAGCGTGTGCGTTGGCGAGCTGTCGCAGCGATACCGCGCGGAGTCGAGGGGTGAGATCAGGTGCCGCTTTGAGAGCCGCGTTAGCCAAGCCGAGTCCCTGTCCGGGGTGGCCGGCCTCTGTCGCGATGTTGCTCTTTCTCATCAGGACGTAGGCGACAAGCTGCGGATCATCCAGCTCTTGTGCGTAATCGAGCGCTCGGTTGGTCCAGTTCATTGCGCAGTCGGGATCGCCGGAATCCTGGTAGAGCCAGCCACAGAATTCGGCGAACTGTGTAGCTACTTCGAGCATCTGACGGCGGTCTGGCCCACGAGTTGCCTGCACAAGACGGTCTATGAGCGGAAGCTGAGCTTGCACAGTTGGCACCAGATAGAGCGGGCCGAGTAGTGCGTCTGCGCGAGTGTGCTCAGCCAATACATTGGAAAGATAGGTGACTATCTCAGGCGATGGGCTTTCCGGCAATGCCTGAGGCATTGCGGTTAGCGGCATCGCTGTTATAGACGCCTTGCCGGTCAGTCCTAAGTCAGTCTCGGACGCTCGGTACAGCTCACAGAATATCTTTCGGTAAGCCTCCGGCACTTCGCGACGGTTGTTCTCGTACATCGAGAACAGAGTCCGCAAGCTGGCCCGAGAGGGTGTCTCGATCTTGAGAGCATGGCCGATCTTCTCAAAGCGAACGATGGCCTGTTCCTGGGACCAGCCATGCTGCTTCCGGGTCTGCTTGAGCAAGTTCGGGAAGTCCATCGCACCTCGCAATGGTCCGGCCTAGGTCGTATCCCCTGGTTAACCCATGATGCCCCACAAACGTGCTGCTCGCGCGAGGTTAACACGTTTTGTTAAGGCTGTTGGGCTTTGTCCGCTACCGTACCCCGGCGCTCCGACAGTTTCATGAAGCTCACAGGGAGTTCGCACCACAAGGGTGCGGCCCTCGATTCGGAGGTGAGCTTATGAAGCTCCTCATCGACGTCACCGGCAAGTCGTTCATGGTGACGAAGGAAGCGGTCGAGAAGGCCGACCAGAACGGGCGTCAGAAGTCCGAGCGGGAGACCGGCCGACCGATGTGGGTCACGCAGGTCATGGCGCTGGACGAGACGGGCGGCGAGATGATCAACGTCACTACGGCCGGGGAAAGGCCCACGGTGAGCGTTGGTTCCCAGGTCGCCCTGTTCAAGCTGGAGGCTCTGCCTTGGGCGACCAACGGTCGCAGCGGCGTCGCCTTCCGCGCGGCTGACATCAAGCCCGCTGGCGCTCCGGCCAGCAAGTAGATCGCAGTCCTTACCTCAAACGCGTTGCCCAGCGGCAACACGATGTTCGGAGAGATCGCTCCTACATCTCTCCGGAAATCCTGGGCGCGGATCAGCTTGATGAGCTGATCCCGCTCCTCTTCCCGCTGATTCGGGACAGGAGAACCATTCTCATGACTGCCAACGCCACCACGACAACTCGGTACATGTTCCTCATGACCGTGCTCATCGGCAAGTCGCAAGCCACCGTCTCCGGAAACATCGACGTCAAGCCCGGAGCCAGCCGATTGGCTGTCTTTAATCAAATCGTCGAGAACTACGTCAAGCGCCACTACGGCACTCAGAACTTCTGCGTCCTGCACTTCAGCCTCGAAGTCGACGTCCTCTAACAATCACACCCACGCAAAAAGCGGGACCGTTTCAGCTCCTACACGTCACGGTCCCGCTCTCAACTCCCATCCCCCAGCAGGAGGAGAGAGCCATGTCCAAGCGTACCTTTGGCACGCATCAGAACAACAGAGGCGGCCATGGCCGTCGTGGTAGCTCCGTCACCGTCATTCAGACCAATGTTCAGCACAGCTACCTGCGTACCGCGAAGATCACCTTCTATGTGGTCTTGGCGGTTGTCGGCGTTTTCGCCGCCGTCATCTCCACCTACTACCTTCCTTCGCTCGCCGCAGTCCCGATCGGCCTCGCGGCCGGGACCGTAGCCGGCGGCCTGGCCGCCGCCCTCATCGCCAGTTGGCCCGTGCTTCGCGCCATCTGGTGGTGGCTGCCAGAGATCACCCTCGCCCTGCTCATCATCGGCGGGTGGGTGTTCCTGCAAGAGCAGACCAATCCGCTCATCACCGGCGCCGCCTACGCCGGTGTCATCGCCGGATGCGGCCTTGTGCCCGCCTCACGCCGATACACCATCGCTCTGGTGTGGTGCCTCATCGTCCGGCACCGGCTGCGCACCTGCTTCACCACGTTCCTTCCTTCCGACCGACGTGGCCACCTGCCGTTCATCGGCCTGGCCAAGCCCATCCCGGTCGGGGAACGTGTCTGGGTCTGGCTACGTCCCGGCCTGTCCGTCGATCAGATCGAATCCCAGCTCGGCAGAATCGCCGTCGCCTGCTGGGCCGCCTCGGTCACCGTGACCAAGGCCCGTTCCACCAACTCCGCCCTCATCTACTTGGACATCAAACGGCGTGATGTCCTCGGCGGCCTGGTCGGCTCTCCTCTGACGGAGGACCTCCCGACCGAAGTACCGGCCAGCACGCGGCCGGTCTCGCCTGTTCCGGCTCAGCTCGATCTCGCTGACGTGCCGGACACCGACGACACCGCTCCCAGCGAGCGTCCGGCCACTCGCAAGAACGGCCGAACCCCGGCCGCCACCGGCACCCCTGTTCCGGCGGCTACGGATAACCCCGACCTCGACTGGATCTGAGGCGTCGTCCGCTACCGGGAGAACCCATGTCCCTCCCGGTAGCACCTCTCACCTACGCCTGACTCTCAAGAGGTGACGCTGCCATGCACGCGGCTCTTCCCGACCTTTCGGCCACGATCCCGGTAGCGCCGTCGCTGTCCATGTTCGACCCGGTGTTCATCGGGATCAACGAATTCGGCAACCCGGTCTACCTCGACCTGGTGTATCACAACCTGCTGGACGCCGGAGAGCCCGGCGGCGGCAAGTCCGTACTGATCCAAAACCTCGTCGGGCACGCCTTCCTGTGCCACGACTTCACCCCCGTTCTGCTCGACCCCAAGTGGGTCGAACTGGGGATGTGGATGGAAGCCGCCGAAGCGACGGGCGGCATCTTCGTCGGCCCCGACATCGACAAGGGCCTCCGCGTTCTGCGCCGCCTGCAGAAGGTCATGGACCGTCGCTACGCCTGGCTGGTCGCTCACGGCCGCCGCAAGTTCCTGGCCAGCGACGCCATCAAAGTCATCGGCGTCTTCATCGACGAACTCGCCTACTACACCACCACTACCGGCACCCCTGAGCAGCAGAAAGAGTTCATCGCCCTGGTGCGTGACCTGGTCGCACGAGGCCGGGCCTGCGCCATGCCGGTCATCGCCGCCACCCAGCGCCCCAGCGTGGACATCATCCCCACGTCGCTGCGCGACCTGTTCGGCTACCGAGCAGCCTTCCGCTGCACCACCCCCAACAGCTCCGACATCATCCTCGGACACGGCTGGGCCTCGGCCGGCTTCAACGCCCAAGCCATCAGCCCCCAAACCCCCGGCGTGTTCTACCTCATCGCCGAAGGCGGCATCCCGTACCTGGTCAAAGCCGCCTACCTCACCGACGAGCAAATCCACCAGCTCGTCGACTACGTCACCTGGAGCCGTCGTAACGGCGACCAGGCCCCCGTACCTCTCGCCGCATGAACGGAGAAGCCGTCATGTCCCACGACCACACCACGGTCTCGGCACCGGATGAGGTGCCCTGGCCCGACGGATCACCTCCTGCGCTCACCGTGGAAACGCTGCCCCTGAGCTGCGTCGAGTGCAGCAACACCTACTTCGCCCCGATCACCATCACCACCGACCAGGGCCGCGAGAACGCCCTGGAATGCACTTGGTGCGGGGAGGTGCACCTCAATGCTCCCTGAGAGCAACCCCGTCATCTCCTGGCTGGAAAGCCCCTCGATCATCCAGCACATCCGCTCCTGCGATCAGCGCAGCCGCCCCTACACCTGGCAGCTGCCCATGTTCTGGCTCAAGAACGACATCAACGCCGGTGAGCATCTGACCGCGATGACGGTCCCGGCTTCTGCCTACGACGATCCCTCATGGAGGCCGCTGTGATCCGCAAGGCTTACCACTCGGACGGCAGCCCCGACCTGCGCAACTGGACCGTCCAGTGCGACAACCAATGTCACAACACCGTCGCCCTGCTTGAGGCGAGCCCCGCCGGCTGGTTCATCGGCCGACGCGAGAACGGCCGCGTCTACTGCCCGGCCTGCATCGAAGCCCTCGCCATGGGGCTCATCTCCTGGGCGCTGACCTGCCCGGCCTGCCAGTCCCCCTGGCTCATCTTCGGCACCGACAGCCGCGGCACCACTGAGTTCGTCCTGTGCGACGGACAGTGCCGTTCCACCTACCTCATCGACGACGGCTGGCACTGCACCTGTTGCGGTGACCCCATCGCCTCGCCTGACGGCACCGACTGAACACGCGCGAGGGCCGGACCTCTCGCCAAAGACTTCCGGCCCCCGCCTCACCAATTCCACTCCCTGCGATCAGGCAAAGGAGCAGAACCGTCATGCACTCTATGCCCGTCTCGGCTGCCCGCGTACCGCAGCTCGAACGGCTCAACGCCACCCCTGGAACCCGGGTCCTCTTCTACGACCCCACCGGCAGTCAGTACAAGTTGCCCACCTATCCCTGGAAGTGGGCGCCCAAGAACCTCAAGACCCGACGTCAACTCGCCGCCCTCGGCCTCCGGCCCGGCGGTCAAGCTCCCGTCGCCCAGATCCTGTGGCGTCGTGGTGGCCGCGTCGCCTACCTCTACGACGTCACCCGCGCACTGCCGAAGCGCACGCCCACGCGCAAGCAGCTCGCCGCTCTCGACAAGGCCCAGCGTGTACGCCGTATGAAGCGGAGCGCCTCATGAGCCGCTCCATCGAAACCCCCGACTACGCCGCCTTCCTCAAGCGCATCATCCGCGCGTACAGCAAGCGCATCGCGGAAGGCGACATCGAAGCCCTGGCCGACCTCGCCGGCGTCGTCACCGAACTCGACCACGCCATCGCCCAGGCCATCACCCAGCTACGCGCCAACTACGGCTACTCCTGGGCCGACATCGCCCGCCCCCTCGGCATCACCCGCCAGGCCGCCCAACAGCGCTGGGGCGGTGAGCGTCCATGAACATCACCGGAACCGTCTACCTGCTGCACTTCCAGCGCCCCTACAAGCACGCTCGCCACTACATCGGCTGGACCCCCGGCGACTTGAGCCGCCGCCTGCGCCAGCACCGTAACGGCACCGGAGCACGCCTCCTGGCCGTCATCACTGCCGAAGGCATCGACTTCACCGTCGCCCGCACCTGGACCGGCGGACGCAACCTCGAACGCTCCCTGAAACGACGCGGCGGAGCATCACGCTGCTGCCCCCTGTGCGGCATCACGCCCCGCGTCACCGGCTGGGACCCGCCCGACAGCGCCTATGCCTCAGCAGGACCAAGCACGCCGTACGACACCGACCTCGTCGCCTGCATCTGTGCGTGCAACCGGATCACTCGTCACGTGGCCGCACTCGTGGCAAGCGCCTCGATCACCTGCCTCGACTGCCACCAACCCGTTGTCCCACGACACGACGCGACGGAGGAACACCATGTCCTCACCCGCTAACCGCATCGAATCCGGCGTTCAGCTCTCCATCCTGCTCGTGGTCGGGCTCATGGCCGGCGCCGCCTCCTTCACCCACGTCCACGACTGGACCATGGCCAACAGCCCCGAAGGAACCGGTGAATGGTTCGGCTGGGCCAACGCCGTCATCTCCGAACTCACCCCTACCGCCTCCGGCCTGGAAGTCCGGCGACGCAAGCGCAACGGCCAATCCATCACCTACCCGATGATCGTCCTCATCGCCTCGGCCGGTCTGTCCATCGCGGCTCAGATCGCCGTCGCCCGGCCCCACCCGATTGGCTGGCTGATAGCCGCCATCCCCGCTCTGGCCTTCCTGGCCCTCACCAAGCTCGTGCTCTCACGCGCTCCCATCACCCGACCAGCGGCCAACGAGACAGCCCCCATGCCGGTCTCCGTACCGGAACCTGAGGTCCCTGAGCACCAGGACCACACGCACACCGATCCCACGCCCCAGGAGCGGATCCCGGCCTTGCCGGTCCTGTCACTGACCACCCCCGCCCTGGAAGGACAGCACTGAACCCATGACCCTCCAGCTCGACACCGCTTCGGCGCTGGCTCTCACCCCCGGGACCGCTTCTCCGGCCCCGGGCGTGGGGGCGAACACCGAAACACCCGTCGCCCGTGCCCTCACTCAATGCCTCCGCACAGCGTTGGACCGCGCCGCGCGTCCCGATTACTCGGCCTGGCTCGGTCACGTCGAATCAGCCGCCGCCTGCACCCAGCCCGTCCGGCTGCACGGCAACCTGGCCACCATCGACACCCGAACCGGCGAAGTCCTCACCGTCCGGCACACCTCCGCCCTGCCCGACGGCGTCATCTACAAAGCCTGCGGCAACCGCCGCCACACCGTCTGCCCCTCCTGCGCCACTACCTACCAGCACGACGCCTACCACCTCGTACGCGCCGGACTCGTCGGCGGCAAAACCGTCCCCGACACCGTCCGCACCCACCCCGCCGTCTTCGCCACCCTCACCGCTCCCTCCTTTGGCCCCGTCCACACCCGCGACGTCCGCCACTGCGCCT
The DNA here is from genome assembly GCF_040609855.1 of Nonomuraea sp. NPDC004580. Lineage (NCBI taxonomy): Bacteria > Bacillati > Actinomycetota > Actinomycetes > Streptosporangiales > Streptosporangiaceae > Nonomuraea > Nonomuraea sp. NPDC004580. The sequence continues at coordinate 69,662 of NZ_JBEXLH010000022.1, forward strand.
GCCGCGACAAAACCCGCTGCATCTGCCGCTCCGTGCCCTGCCACGCCCGCCGCGACGCACCCACCTGCCCCCACGGCCGCACCCTGGCCTGCTGGCAACGCCACACCCCCGGTGACGGACACCTCGGCCAGCCCCTTTGCCCCGACTGCTACGACTACGCCCACCACGTCGTCTGGAACCACCACGCTGGCGAACTCTGGCGCCGGACCAAGCAACACGCCGAACGCCACCTCAACCAGCTCGCCCGCCAACGCGGCCTATTCAAGGTCCGGCTCTCCCACGGCAAAGCCGCCGAATACCAAGCACGCGGAGCCGTCCACTTCCACATCCTGCTCCGCCTCGACGGCCACGACCCCGACATGCCCGACGCCATCCTTCCTCCCCCGGACGGCATCACCACCGAGGACATCACCGCCGCCATCACCCTGGCCGCCACCACCATCACCCACACAACGCAGCCCCACCCCGAATGCCCCGAAGGCTGGCACATCGCCTGGGGCACCCAGCATGAGATCCGGCCCATCGCCCTGTCAGCCTCCGGCGACGCCCTCGACGACCAAGCCGTCGCCGCCTACCTCGCCAAGTACTCCACTAAAGGCACCGAAGCGACCGGCCACACCTCCCGCCGGCTCACCCCCGACACCATCGGCCTGTACGCCAACCCGCACGGCACCCACCCCGAACGCCTCATCGCCGCCGCCTGGAACCTCGGCAACACTCCACAATGGAGAGGACTCCGCAGGTGGGCACACATGCTCGGCTTCGGCGGACACTTCCTCACCAAAGCCCGGCGCTACTCGATCACCTTCGGCTCCATCCGCGAACAACGAGCCGCCTACAGACGCGCACACGCCCTCAACCAGACCCACCAAGGGCCAGAGAGACACCCCGGCGCAACGCGATTTCAGCGTCAAGAGCAGCTTGACGCCAAAACGGAGGAAACCACACTCGTCATCGCCTTCCTCACCTACGCAGGCACCGGCTGGCACACGACCGGTGACCAACTCCTCGCCAACACGGCTGCGGCTCAAGCCCGCGAACGCACCCGAGCAGGACGCGAAGAACTCGCCCACGAGCAGGCATGCAGTTCGTCCACACCGCTCGTCGCCTGACCAACCCTCAGACCGCGAACGGAGCACCACCATGCCCACCTCTGTTCCGCCTCCCGGCCAGACCACGATCACGCCGTTGCTCTACAAGCCTGAGGAGGCCGCAGTCCAGCTCCGGATCAGCCGGACGAAGGTCTATGCGCTGCTTCGGAGCGGAGCCATTCGCTCAGTGAAGATCGATGGCTGCCGCCGCATCCCGGCCGCCGCTCTCACGGAGTTCATTGAGCAGCTCGAAGGACAAGCAGCATGAGCAAGGAGGATCTCGACTACTCGCTCTACTTCGACGCCAGCAAGAACTCCTGGGTCGCAGCTGTGTCCCTTGGCTTCGACGGCGCGGGCCGGCGTGTCCGTCGCAAGGTGTCTGCGGTTCTCCCCCGTAAGTGGCGAGACCGGCCGGTCGAGGAGCAACGCGCCCAGGCCATCAAGCTGCTGAATCCCAAGGTCAAGAAGCTTCGGGAGGAAGCCGAGAAAGGCATCAAGACCAGGACCAACTACCGCGTGAGCGATGCTGTGGACGACTTCCTTGCCCACGGGCTCAAGGGCCGCAGTCCTGGCACGATCACCCAGGCCCGGTCTCTGGCCGACAACCAGATCAAACCGAAGATCGGCAACTACCGGCTCAAGGACCTGCGCGCCGAACACGTCGATCTCTGGCTCGATGAACTCGCCGAGAAGCTCGCCACCAAGACGATCGTCCAGGTGCACAACCTGCTCACTCGTACTATCCGCATGGCGGAGAAGCGCGAACTCGTCGGCCGCAACGTCTCGGCTCTCTGCGAGACACCCCATGGGCAGCAAGGACGGTCGAGCACCTCCCTCACGCTGGACCAGGCCGTCACGCTGATCAAGGCATGCGAGGGCGAGAAGTTCGGCGCGTACGTCATCACCTCGCTCCTCACCGGCCTCCGGCCTGAGGAAGCCCGCAAGCTCCTCTGGGAGGCCGTGGACCTGAAGGGAAAGCCTCCGTCCATCTCGGTGCTGCGTGCTGACCGGGTCGGCGGGGATACCAAGACCCCGAAGTCGCGGCGGGCGCTCGCCTTGCCGACCCTCGTGGTCGAAGAGCTCAAGCGCCATCGAACCCGGCAGGACAGACAACGCCTGGAGGCCGCCGAGGCGTGGCAGGAACACGGTCTCGTCTTCACCCGAGATGACGGGACCGTGCTCGACCCCATGCGTGTGTTGCGCGGTCTGAGAGCCATTACCAAGAAGGCCGGCCTAGGGACCCACTGGAAGGTGAGGGAGCTGCGGCACTCATTCGTGTCGATCCTGAGCGACGGCAACGTCTCGGTGGAGCGCATCGCCGACCTCGTCGGCCACTCGACGCCCAGCACGACCCAGACCGTCTACCGGCACCAGATCAGGCCGGTCATCGTCCACGGTGCGGAGACCATGGATGCGGTGTTCGGAACCGACGAGCCGACCGGTTGATGGCTCCCCTATTGGCTCCCTGAACGACTCAGGCCCCCTCACCTGATCTCGGTGAGAGGGCCTGAGCTGCCAACCTCTTGGTTGGAGGAAGCTCCCGCGATTGGACTCGAACCAATAACCTGCCGGTTAACAGCCGGCTGCTCTGCCGTTGAGCTACGCGGGATCGAACCGTTTGCCCACTTCGTCGGGGCTTTTCGGGCCCCGTCGCGGTGCGCATGAATAGATTAGCGCACTCCTGGAGTGCGTGTCGCATCGTGAGCGGGGTAGGCCCGTGACAGCGGAGGTGCAATATGCGTTATCGGATGACATTCGCTGTTGGTCTGGCGGTCGGCTACGTGCTGGGCAGCCGGGCCGGCCGCGAGCGCTACGAGCAGATCAAGCAGACGGCGCAGCGTGTCGCCGACAACCCCCGGGTGCAGGAAGTGGCCGGGGTCGTCGGTGCGCAGGCGTCGAAGATCGCCGGGAAGGCCAGGACGAGGGTGGGTGACACGCTCCAGCAGCGGATCCCGTTCCTCGGCTCGCACGATCACCAGCCCGACTCGGGCACCGGCTGGCCCGACGAGGAGGGCGTCGAGCAGAAACCCCGCGAAAGCGGCATCCCGTACTGACTGAAGGGACGGCATGGGCGTGAGGCCGTACACCCCCGCTCGCCCATGCCCGTACCGACGGACCCCTGAGAACCCCTAGGGGTTCAGACCCCCATGCTCCGCCGTACGCCTTCCAGGGCCTGTTCGGCCTGGGCGCGCAGGCCGGGGTCGGTGGGGTCGAGGCCGTCGTCGAAGACGAGCGTCCAGCCGAGCACCTCGCCCCCGGGCGGGCGCCTGGCCACCAGCCGCACGCCGCCCCTGCCCGGCAGGCTGACGTGCTTGTTGACCACGATCGTGGAGTTGACCCGCTCGCGCACGGTCTCGGGCAGCAGCCGCGGCTCGGCGATGTGCTCGACGTGGCGTTCGCCGCCGGTGGTGAGGACGCTGACGCCCGTCTCGTCCCACGACGCCCGGTCGATCTCCTCGTACGGCACCCGCGTGCCGTCGGACAGGTGGAGGGCGAGGTTGGTGGCGACGACGTGGCCGTCGGCGGAGGCGGCGAAGGTCAGCACCCGCTCGCCGCGCTCCGTCTTCAGCGAGGTGCGCACGTCGGCGGGCAACCGGCGGAAAAGGCTCATTGCACCACGTTATCCGCGAGCAGGTCGAGGGTGAGCGCCGCACTCCAGGAGAAGTCGCGGCAGCCGCGCCCGCTGCCGTCGAAGGGGTCGAAGCATTCGCGGAACCCGGCCTGCCGGACGAGGCGGAGGGTGCCGTGGGCGAGCTGGCGGCCGAGGTGGTCGAGCGAGTGCACGGTGGCCGCCCTGCGCAGCAGCCAGTTGGTGTTCACCCAGGAGGGGCCGCGCCAGTAGCGGGTGCGGTCGAACTGGGCGGCGCGGATCTCGCAGCTCGGCACGGGATAGCCGGTGGCCCCCATGAACCGGGCCGATTCGAGCACCTCGACGGCCGCCTGGACGTGCTCGGCGGGCAGCCCTGGATCGAGCAGCGGGCCGAACGCGCCGACCGTGCACACCCTGATGAGCCGGTCCGCGCGCAGGTCCCTGGCGAAGAAGCAGCCGTCCCAGAGGCGGTCGAGCAGCCCGCGCCTGATGCGTTCCGCCCGTTCGAGCTGGGGTGCGGGGTCGGCGCCGGCGAGCGGCGCCAGCTCGGCCATGGCCTGGCAGGAGGCCAGCCAGATGCCGTTGAACAGCGGGTCCTCGACCGCGAACGGATGCTCGTCGCGCAGGTAGCCGGGGCTGTAGCCGGCGTCGCGGTAGTGCAGGGCGAGCCAGACGTAGCGGTCGTGGTCGCTGCCGGGGTGGCGCTCCGCCATCTCGACGGGGCGGTTGCCGTACCGGAGGGCGGGGACGGCGGCGAGCGGCTCGTCCCAGGCCGGGCTGTCGTCCATGCCCGACTCCCACGGGTGCACGATCGCGGCCAGGCCCGCGCCGCCGAGGTCGCGGGTGGCGGCGAGGTAGTCGTGCTGGGCGGCGATCGCCGGGTACGCCGCCCGGACGAACGCGGCGTCGCCGGTGTGCCGGTAGAGCCACCACAGCGCCAGCCCGTGCAGGGGCGGCGCGGTGAGCCCCGAGGTGAGCACGCCGGGCGCGGCGTCGTGCTCCTGGGAGCGCCAGACGGAGGGCCCGGGGAAGTACGCCTCGCGGGTGTGGAACACGATGTGCGGCACCATGCCGGTCGCCCACTGCCCGCGCAGCAGGCTGAGCAGCTCGTCTCGGGCCCGGTCCGGCCGGTGCCTGGCCAGGCCGATCACGATGAACGCGGAGTCCCAGCTCCACTGGTGGGGATAGAGCCCTGGTGCGGGCACGGTGCCGGTGCCCGTCCAGTTCGCCTCGAGCACGCCCAGGGCCTCGCGCCCGAGCGCGGCGTCGTCGACTGCCGGCCGCGCCTCCATCATCCAACTATGACCGCGGAAGCCCGCTGACGCTATGTCCTCTTGAGCACCTTCGACAGGAAGACGACGCCGAGAAGGACGGCGGCGATGACGAGCGCCCACTTGAGCAGGGTGAAGACGAAGCCCACGAGGGGGCCGAGCAGCAGGAGCGCGGCGACGACGGCCGCGATGATCAGAAGTACACGTCCCATGCCTGAAACGCTAGGAGATCGTTAAGTCAATTGCAGGCGACATGGGGTTAGATCAGGGACAAGTCAGGGGTCTCCCTAGCTAAACGAACTAAAGCCGTCGAACCCGCCATTGTGGCGGTATAAACGGGGCATCGGGGGGCCTCCTCACGGGGAGCGTGATGAGCCTGGGACCACCAATGAGCCGCGAGGGCGCCGATCATGCCCTGCGTGCCCGCGCGGACGAACGCGACCGCATCTCCGGCGACCTGCTGGACCTCGAATCCCACACCACCTACCGGCTGCTCAAGGACGCGTCGTTACGCGGCGCCACCGAGCGGCGCTGGGCCGCGGCGCGGGAGTCGCTGGCCGGTCTGTGGTCCCTGTACGACGCCTACCGCGCGGTACTGCGCGAGGCTGAGCAGGTCAGGGCGAGCCGCGGCCGGTTGGGAACGGACCAGCTCGCGCGGCTCACCGAGCTGCTGGCGGGCGAGTCGGTGGTGCTGCGCCCGGCGGCCGAGCCGGTCGAGCGGCGCTCGCTGCGTCCCGAGGCCGACGAGCGGCTGACGCTCGACGCGACCGTGAGCCGGATGGACGCCGCCTTCCAGGAGTTCACGGGCGCGCTCAACGACATCGACGCGGTGTGGAACGCGTTACTCCCCCGGCTCGACGAGGCCGCCGCCGACCTGCGCCGGGTCAGGGAGCTGGCCCGCGAGCTGGGCGAGAGCGCGGACCCCGAGACGGTGTTCGCCGCCGAGGAGGCGGAGCTGGCGCGGCTGCGGTCCGCGGTCGTCGAGGACCCGCTGGGCTCCGCCGCCGGTCCTGAGCTCGACCGGGTGGCGGGCCTGCTGGCCGCCGGCCGGGCGGAGCACGAGCAGGCGATCGTGGTCAAGGCCGAGTACGCCATGCGCCGCGAGACCCTGGTGGCCGCGCTCGACCACGTACGCGCGGCGGAGAGCGAGGAGCGGCTGGCCCACGGCGCGGTCGTCGTGAAGATCGCCCTGCCGCCGCAGGCGCAGCCGCGCAGCAGGGTCGAGGCGCTGGCGGCTGAGCTGGCCGCGCTGGACGTCTCGGCCGACCCCTGGGTGCTGCGGGCCAAGCGGCTGACGGCCCTGGAGAGCGACGTCCGTGCCGCCGAGGAGCGGGCGCGGACCACTGCCAAGGCCCTGTACGGCCTGGTGGGCCGGCGTGATGAGCTGCGCGGGCGGCTCGGCGCGTGCCAGGCGATGGCCGTACGGAAGGGGCTGGCCGAGGACCCCGCCGCGGCGGAGCGGTACGAGCGGGCGCGCGCCCTGCTCTGGAGCGCCCCGTGCGATCTCACGAGGGCGGCCGCGGCCGTCGACGACTACCAGCGCGCAATCCACGGAGGTAAGTGATGAGCCGCTGCGCGCAGCCCGGCTGCACTGGAACGATCGAGGAGGGCTACTGCGACCTCTGCGGCACCGCGGAGAGCCCGTCCCCCATCCCCACCGGCCCCGCGTCCGTCCCCTTACAGACGAGGCCGGTGAGCAGGTCGGTCAGCTCGCCGTCGAGCAGCGGCAGGTCGCGGGCGGGCGTGCTGGCCACGATCGCGGACCTGCCGTCGATCCCCTACCGCGACCCCGCGACCGCGGTGATGGCCGACCCGCAGGTGCCGGAGGAGAAGCGGTATTGCGCGAACCCGGCATGCGGCAAGCCGGTGGGCCGCTCCCGCGAGGGACGTCCAGGGCTGACCGACGGGTTCTGCCCGCACTGCCGCACGCAGTTCTCCTTCACCCCGAAGCTGGCCAAGGGCGACCTGGTGGCGGGCCAGTACCGCGTGCTGGGCTGCCTGGCGCACGGCGGGCTCGGCTGGATCTACCTCGCCTCCGACGAGAACCTGGACGGCCGCTGGGTGGTGCTCAAGGGCCTGCTCAACACCATGGACGCGGAGGCGCTGGCGGCGGCGGAGGCCGAGCGGAAGTTCCTCACCACGGTCGACCACCCGAACATCGTCAAGATCTTCAACTTCCAGCGCTCGGCCGGCCTCGGCTACATCGTCATGGAGTACGTCGGCGGCCAGTCCCTGCACGAGCTGCGCCGCCAGGGCCCGCTGCCGCTGCGCGAGGTCCTCATGTACGGCAGGGAGATCCTGCACGCGTTCGGCTACCTGCACGAGCAGGGACTGGTCTACTGCGACCTCAAGCCGGCGAACGTGATCAGGGTCGGCAAGCGGCTCAAGCTCATCGACCTGGGCGCGGTGCAGCCGTTCGGCTCGCCGGTGGGCTCGTCGTGGGTGACGCCCGGCTACCACGCGCCGGAGCTGGAGTCGCGGCCGTCGTCGGTGGCCTCCGACCTCTACACGGTGGCGCGGACGCTGGCGGTGCTGGCGATCTCGGGATTCAGCCCGGCGTCGGGCGGCGTGCCGAACCCGCTGCCCGAGGATTGCGGGCATCCGTCGTTCACCCGGCTGCTGCGGCGGGCGACGGCGGCGGATCCGGCCGCCAGGTTCCAGAGCGCGTGGGAGATGGAGGAGCAGCTCGTCGGCGTGCTGCGGGAGGTCAGCGCGCTGGAGGACGGGGTGCCGTACCCGGCGCCTTCCACGCTGTTCGGGCCTGAGCGCACGGCGGTCGGCACGGCGCTGTCGGAGTCGGATGAGCGGGTGTTCGGGCCGCTCGACCCGGTGGCGGCCGCGGCGGCGCTGCCGGTGCCGCTGACGGACCCCGGCGACCCGGCGGCGGGCGCGCTGGCCGGCCTGCTCGGCAGCGAGGGGCCTGAGCTGATCGCGCAGCTCGCCGGCATGCCGCAGACGCCGGAGACGAAGCTGATGCGGGTGCGGCTGCTGGCCGAGGAGGCGTCCGCCGAGGCCCCTGCGGTGCTGGACGAGCTGGAACGCGAGCTTTCCGGCGACTGGCGGGTCACCTGGTACCGCGGGGTGCTGGCGCTGGCCGCCGGCCAGGCGGACCTGGCGGTGGCGTGCTTCGACGCGTGCCTGTCCGCGCTGCCCGGCGAGCTCGCGCCGAAGCTGGCGCTGGCCTTCGCGCTGGAGTGCGCGGGCCGGCCGGCGGCCACCTGGTACGACGTCGTCTGGCGCACCGACCGCGCCTACGTCAGCGCGGCCTTCGGGTTGGCCAGGTCGGGCCGGATGGAGGTGCTGGACGAGGTGCCGGCGACGTCGGTCTACCGGGTGGCGGCCCAGGTGGCGCTGGCGGCCTCGGTCGTACGGCGGCCGGACCTGACCGGGCTGCAGCCCTCCGACCTGGTGGCCGCGGTCGATCGGGTGGACAACCAGAAGGGCCTGGACGCGCGGCACCGCGACGTGCTCACCGCCGAGCTGCTGGGCGGCGCGCTGGCCTGGCTGGAGACCGATCCACCGACACCGCCGAAGGGCATGCGGCTCGGCGGGGCGCCGTTCACCGCGCAGGGGCTGCGAAGACGGCTGGAGTCGATCTACCGCAGGCTGGCCGTGCAGGCCGACTCCCGGCAGGAGCGGCACGCGTTCATCGACCTGGCCAACTCCGTGCGGCCGAGGACGTGGTGGTGATGGGCGTGATGTGTCCGGTCTGTGAGCGGCCCGTGGTGGCCGGCGACACGTACTGCGAGGCGTGCGGGCATCCGCTGGGCGCGCCCGCCTGCTCGGGCTGCGGGGCGGCGGCAGTGGACGCCGACGGCTACTGCGAGCGGTGCGGGGTGCGCCAGCCGACCGGCCGCGACCACGCCGAGCTGGTGCTGCCCGGCGGCGCGGCGGCGGTGACCGACCGGGGGCTGCGGCGGGCCCGCAACGAGGACGCGATGGCGCTGCGCGAAGCCGGCGGTTCGATCGTGAGCGTGGTGTGCGACGGCGTGGGCAGCTCGCCCAGGGCCGACGAGGCGTCCGCGGTGGCCGTCGAGACCGCGGCGGCGGCCCTGGCCAGGGGGCTGCCGGACGAGGAGGCGTTCGCGCTGGCCGGGCGCGCGGTGACCAAGCTCGCGACCTCGCTGGACGACGCCCCGGCCTGCACGTACGTCTCGGTCGTGGCCGAGCCCGGCGGCAGGGTGCGGCTGGCGTGGGCCGGGGACACGCGGGCGTACCTGCTGCCCGGCGGCGAGCTGCTGACCGAGGACGACGTGGTGCCGACCGGCGAGATCACCGCCTGGCTCGGGGCCGACGCCGACACGGCGGGCCCACATGTGCGCACGTTGTCCGCCCAAGGGCCCGGCCTGCTGCTGGTGTGCAGCGACGGCCTGTGGCGCTATCTGGACGGCTACGCCTTTCCCGCGTCCGGCACCCCGGTCGAGATGGCGCGCGAGATGCTGCGCCACGCGCTCGACTCCGGCGGCCAGGACAACGTGACCATTGTCGTGATCCCCCTAGGAGACCCCCATGAGTGACCAGCCGGCCTTCACGCTGACCATCGATCAGAACAAGTACCTGTCTCTCGACGGCCGCGAGGTGCACGCGATCCTGACCGTCGGCGCGACCGGCACGGCGACCGTGCAGACGTCGGCGACGGAGGCGGCCGAGGTCATCATCGTGGACACGTCGGGGTCGATGAGCGGCAGCAAGATCCGCGAGGCCAGGATGGCGGCGGTGACGGCCGTGCAGACACTGCGCGACGGGGTGCACTTCGCCGTGGTTTCCGGGACGAACCGGGCCAAAGTCGTCTATCCCCCGTCCGGTGACCACCTGGCCATGGCGAGCCCGGCGACCAGGGCCGAGGCGGAGCGGGCCATCGCCCGGCTGAGCGCTCACGGCGGCACCGCGATCGGTGAGTGGATCAAGCTGGCCGGTCACCTGCTGACCGCGCACCCCTCGGCGATCAAGCACGCGCTGCTGATGACCGACGGGCAGAACAACCAGAGCGACGACACCTTCGCCGACGTGCTGGCGGCCTGGAGCGGCACGTTCGTGGTCGACAGCCTGGGCGTCGGCGACGACTGGGTGCCGGCCGAGCTGCGCAAGGTGGCCGAGGCGATGCTGGGCACCTTCGACTTCGTACGCGACCAGGGGGACCTGCCGGAGTACTTCCGCAGGCTCACGCAGACCTCGATGAGCAAGACCGTGCCCGGCCTGGCACTGCGCGTGTGGGTGCCGCAGGCGGCGCGGCTGAAGTTCGTCAAACAGGTCTCGCCCACGCTGCTCGACCTGACCGGCAAGCGCACCGACGTCAACCCGCTGACCGGCGACTACCCGACCGGCTCGTGGGGGCAGGAGGAGCGCGAGTACCACATCTGCGTCGAGGTGCCGCAGGGCCAGATCGGCCAGGAGATCAGGGCGGGCTGGGTCAAGCTGGTGCGTCCTGACACGCAGGAGGTCGTGGCCAGCGGCAACGTGCTGGCGCAGTGGACGGACGACCTGGCGCAGTCCACCCGCATCAACGGCAAGGTCGCCCACTACACCGGCCAGGCCGAGCTGCACGACCTGATCCAGGACGGGCTGAGCGCCCGCGCGATGGGCGACACCGACACCGCCACCGCGCGGCTGGCCAAGGCGCACCGGCTGGCCGCCGAGTCGGGCCGCGAGGACACCGCCCGGCTGCTGGAGAAGGTGGTGGAGGTCGATCCGGCCACCGGCACCGCGCGGCTGCGGCGCGCCGTGGACAAGGCGGACGAGATCGAGCTGGACACCGGGTCGGTGCGGACGAGCCGGCTGCGCAAGGAAGGAAGCTGATGGCGACCTGCCCGCAGGGGCACCCGTCGGGGGCCGACGACTACTGCGACGTCTGCGGCATCCAGATGGCAGGACCGGCCCGGCCGGCGTCCCGACCGGCCCCTCAGCCGCAACCCCGGCCCCAGTCCCCGTCCCCGTCCCAGCCTGCTGAGGACTGCCCGGTCTGCCGGACACCGCGTGCCGGGCAGTTCTGCGAGGTGTGCGGCCACGACTTCACCGGCGCCGCGCCCGCCCCCGCGCCGGTGACGGGGGTCAGGTGGGAGGCCGTGACCGCCGCCGACCGCACGTACTACGAGAAGGTGGTCGCCGAGGGCGGGCCTGACGCCGCCGCGATGGCGTTCCCGCCGTACTGTCCCGAGCGCTCGTTCCCGCTGCACGGCGACCAGGTACGCATCGGGCGGCGCAGCCGCGCCAGGAACCTGGTGCCCGAGATCGACCTGACCGGGCCGCCCGAGGACCCCGGCGTCTCCCACCTGCACGCGGTGCTGCTGGCGCAGCCCGACGGCTCGTGGCTGCTGGTGGACCCCGGCTCGTCGAACGGCACCCAGGTCAACGGCCGCACGCTCCAGGTCAACGTGCCGACCAGGATCGGTCCCGGCGACCGGATCCACCTGGGCGCGTGGACGGTGATCACCATCAGGGAGGGCACGCCATGACGATGGTGCAGACCCCGCCGGGGGCGCTCGCGCCGGTCACCGTGTCGAAGCCCGTACGGCGGCGCAGCGTGCCCGGCCGCATCCGCGTCATCTCTGGCGTCACCGTCGCCTCGCTGGCGCTGCTGTTCGTCGCGCTCGCCGTCGGCAGCTCCACCGCCCGCGAGGGCCTGCGGGTGATCGGCCGCGACGCCGGCCCGCAGGTCGTCGCCACCGCCGGGCTCTACCTGGCGCTGAGCGACATGGACGCGCAGATCGCGAACGTGCTGGTGATGGGCAAGGAGTATCCGGAGCAACGCCGGGCGGCGCTGGCCCGCTACGACGCGCGGCGGGCCGAGGCGGGGCAGGCGCTGCTGAAGGCGTTCGAGCTGTCGGGCGACAACGCGGCCGAGCGCACCACCGTGCAGTCGGTGCTGGACGGGCTCGGCCGCTACGAGCGGCTCGCCGGGCAGGCGCTGCTGCTCGACCAGCAGGCCGGCCACACTCCAGGGGCGCCGCCCGGGAACGTGGTGCGGACCTACCGGCAGGCCACCGACCTCATGCGGCAGGTGCTGCTGCCGCAGGCGTACAACCTGACCTTGGAGAGCGGCACGATCGTGCGCGCCACCTACGACGACAAGGCCGTCATGGTGCCGCTGCTGCGCGTCGCGGTCGTGGTGGCCGGGCTGGTCGCGCTGGGCTGCCTGATCTGGATGCAGGTGTTCCTGGCGCGGCGCTTCCGCCGGGTGTTCGGTCCCGCGCTCGTGGTGGCGACCGTGACGACCGCGGTGGCGCTGGGGTTCGGGGTGCACGTGCTGGGCCAGGACGAGCAGGCGCTGCGGACCGCCAAGTCGGCCGGGTTCGACTCGGTGCTGACGCTCGCCAAGGCGCGCGCGATCAGCAACAGCATGCAGGGCGACCAGAGCCGCTTCCTGCTGGACAAGGAGCGGGCCGACACCTACGAGCACACGTATCTGGACAAGTCGCTGACCGTCCTCTACTACGACGTGGGCAACCTGACCGGCTACCACGACGAGATGCGCACCGGCTCGAAGGACTTCCTCGGCCTGCTGGGGCCCGAGCTGGTCGGCTCCCAGGGGGCGGCGGTCTTCGACGCCTACCGGGCCTTCCAGGCGCAGGACGACAGGTTCCGCACGCTGGCCCGGCACGCCACGCCCAGCGAGGCCGTCGAGGCCCGCATCGGGCCCGTCACGGACGCGTTCAACGCCTACGACAAGGCACTGGTCGGCCTGACCGAGACCCATCAGAAGGTGTTCAGGCAGGCCATCGCGGCGGGCGAGGGCGCGCTCGACAACCTGTGGCGGCTGCTCCCGTATGCCATCGGCGCGATCGGGCTGCTGGTGGTCGCCGGGGTGTGGCCACGACTCAAGGAGTACCGGTGAAGCGGGCGCTGGCGGTGGTGCTGCTCCTGGCCGCGGTGGCGGTCACGGGCTGCGGGATGAACGGGCAGGAGTCGATTCTCGACAAGGACAAGCTGGTCATCGGGGTGCGCTCCGACCTGCCGTCGGTCGGGTTCAAGACGTCGGAAGGCGGATACGACGGCTTCGACGTGGACGTGGCCCGCTACGTCGCGGGCAAGCTGGGCAAGGAGTCCTCCTTCGTCGGCGTGCTGGCCGCCGACCGGGAGAAGGCGCTGAGCAGCGGGCGGGCCGACATGGTGCTGGCCACGTTCACGATCGACCAGGACCGCAAGCAGCGGGTGCTGTTCGCCGGGCCGTACCACATCTCCTACCAGGACATCCTGAGCAGGAAGGACGAGCGGATCGCGAACGTGCGCGACCTCGAGGGCCGGCGCATCTGCGAGGTGCAGGGCTCGAACGCGGCCCAGCGGGTCGTGACCGAGCGCGGCGTGGCCGCGCGGGTCGTGCCGGTACGCGACTACGCGCAGTGCCTGACGGCCCTCAAGGGCGGCCAGGTGGACGCGGTCACCACCAACGACGTGATCCTGGCCGGGCTGGCCGAGCAGGACGGCTCGGGGCTGCGGCTGAACAACGCGCAGTTCAACGAGCAGCGCACCGGGGTGGGCCTGCCGAAGGGTGACGTGCCGGGCTGCGAGGCGGTCAACCGGGCGATCACCGCGATGTACCAGGACGGGACCGCCGCGAAACTGCTGAAGAAGTGGTTCGGCAAGTCCGGGCTCCAGCTGGGCACGGTCGCGGTGCCGCAGTTCGAGGGCTGCTCCTGAGCAGGGGAAAGGGGACGGCCGTGGCCGTCCCCTTTGACCCGTGATCAATCCAGGTAATCCCGCAGCATCTGCGCGCGCGTCGGGTGGCGGAGCTTGGCCAGCGTCTTCGACTCGATCTGGCGGATGCGCTCCCGCGTGACGCCGAACTCCCTGCCCACCTCCTCCAGCGTGCGCGGATGGCCGTCGGCCAGGCCGAAGCGGAGCTGGATGATGCGCTGCTCCCGGTCGGAGAGCGTGGCCAGGATGTCGTCGAGCTGGTCCTGCAGCATGATGAAGGCCGCGGCCTCCATCGGCACGACCGCGTCGGCGTCCTCGATGAAGTCACCGAGGTCGGAGTCCTCCTCGCCGATCGGCGACTGCAGCGACACGGGCTCCTGGGCGATGCGCTGGATCTCGACCACCCGGTCGACCGGGAGGTCCATCTCCTTGGCGATCTCCTCGGGGATCGGCTCGCGGCCGAGATCCTGGTGGAGCTGCCGCTGCACCCTGACGAGCTTGTTGATGGTCTCCACCATGTGCACGGGGATGCGGATGGTCCGCGCCTGGTCGGCGATGGCCCGCGTGATCGCCTGGCGAATCCACCAGGTGGCGTAGGTGGAGAACTTGTAACCCTTGGTGTAGTCGAACTTCTCGACCGCCCGGATGAGGCCGAGGTTTCCCTCCTGGATCAGGTCCAGGAACAACATGCCGCGGCCCACGTACCGCTTGGCGATGGACACCACGAGCCTGAGGTTGGCTTCGATGAGCCGCTGTTTGGCCCGCGTGCCCTGCCAGACGAGCTCCCTGAACTCAGGGAAGGCCAGACGCGAGACCCCGTTGGCCAGTTTGTCCTCGGCGAACAGACCGGCTTCGATCGACTTGGCGAGCTCCACCTCCTCCTCAGCGGTCAGCAAGGGCACCCGGCCGATCTCCCTCAGGTAGATACGGACGAGATCGCTGGTCGGCGCCCGCTTGCCTACGTCCTCCTCATCGGCGCGGGTGGATTCCTCGTCGCCCTGCGGCTCGAGGACCTCCACGCCGTTCTCGGCGAGCATGCGTACGACGCGTTCCAGCGCGTCGGACGGCAACTCGGATCGGTCAAGCGCGGCTGCGACGTCATCGACGGTTACGCTCCCGCGCTCCCTTCCCTTCGCGACGAGGTCCGCCACCTGATCTACGGATGGCGGTCCACTTGGCAGCACCGATGCACCCACGAAGGACAGTCTGCAGTATTGGTTCCATCAAATGGCAGACCCATTTTTGTCACCGAAGGTAAGGCCATCGTCTTTGCCGAATTGAGATCGCTATAAGGTTTGGCCCGAGTTTGATCAGGAAAGTAAAGTCAATTACGCGGTCTGGAATCACGCGCCCGGCGTCGCCGTCTGGCCGGACGCATCTCTTTCGCTGCCTTCGTCACGTTGTCCATCTGCTTTGTCCGGCTTTGGACCGCGCCACATTCCCTGGTCAACCACCCTGTTCAAGGGCGTTGATCGCAGCCGAACTGTTACCTGAGCGAGCCGGGCTCAGCCGCCCGCCACGCGGTCGCGCAGCACCCGGCGCTGCTGCTCCAGCGCCACCAGCTCGCCGAACAGCTTGTTGTACTCCTGCTGCTCCTCGACCGGGTTGAGCCGCTGGATGCGGGACTTGACCTGGGCGATCGCCCGATCGACCGGCATCGCCTCGGCCGCGGCCATGATGTCGTTGGCGTAGCGCTGCTCGGCGTGGGCGTCGGCGTGGATGGGCTCGACCGCGAACCTGGTCACCAGCGCGCGCGTGCTCTCCTCGTGGGCCTGCTCCATCAGCCGGTCGACCCACTCGCGCCCGCCGTGACCGGCCGAGACGACGCCGCCCGCGGCCACGATGACCTGGTGCAGCGCCGAGTGCTCTGGCGTGGTGAACGCCTGCGCGTCGAGCGCGTCGAAGCGCGGCCCGAGCAGCGCGGGCCGCTGCACGGCGAGCTTGAGCAGCTCGCCCTCGACCCGGATGCTCGGATCGACCGGAGCCGCCTGGGGGGCGCGCCGGCGGCGGCCCTGCTGGGCGCCGGAGACCTCGGAGATGCGCTGCATGACGAACCGCTCGTCCATGAACCCGAGCCAGCGGTCGAGGTCGATGGCGTAGCGCTTGCGCAGCCCCGGGTCCTTGATGCCGGCCACGATGGGCGCGGCGGCGTCGAGCGCGGCGATCTTGCCTTCGTTGCTGCGCAGGTCGTAGCGGGAGATCGTGCTCCTGATCGCGAACTGGAACAGCGGCTCGCGGCTCGCGATCAGGTCGCGCACCGCCGCGTCGCCCTGCTTGACGCGCAGGTCGCACGGGTCGAGCCCGTCGCCCTGCACGGCGACGTAGGTCTGCGTGACGAACTTCTGCTCGTCGGCGAACGCCCGCAGCGCCGCCTTCTGGCCCGCCGCGTCGCCGTCGAAGGTGAAGATGACCTCGCCGCGGAACTCGGCCTGGTCGAGCAGGAAACGCCGCAGGATCTTGATGTGCTCCTCGCCGAACGAGGTGCCGCAGGTGGCCACGGCGGTGGGCACGCCGGCGAGATGACAGGCCATCACGTCGGTGTAGCCCTCGACGATCACGGCCTGCGCGCGCTTGGAGATCTCGCGCTTCGCAAGATCGATTCCATAAAGGACCTGGCTCTTCTTGTAAAGCGGCGAGTCAGGCGTATTCAGATATTTCGGCCCGTCATCGGAATCGAGCAACTTCCGCGCGCCGAATCCGATCACATCGCCGGTGGCATCCCTGATCGGCCAGATCAGCCGCCCCCTGAACCGGTCGATGGGGCCGCGTCTGCCCTCTCTGGACAGGCCGCCCTTGACCAGCTCGTCGACGGTGAAGCCGCGCCCGAGGAGATGGCGGGTCAGCGCCTCCCACTCGGCCGGCGCGTAGCCCACCCCGAACGTCTCGGCGTCGGCCCGCTCGAACCCGCGCTCGGACAGGAAGCGCCGCCCTGGGGCCGCGTCGGGGCTCATGAGCTTGTCGGCGTAGAACTCGGCCGCCGCCTTGTGCGCCTCGATCAGCCTGGCCCGCTCGCCGTGGTCGCGGCGTGGGGCGTAGCCGCCCTGCTCGTATTGGAGCTGGATGCCGGCCCGCTGGGCGAGCCGCTCGACCGCCTCGCCGAAGGACAGGTGCTCGATCTTCTCGACGAACGTGATGACGTCGCCGCCCTCGGAGCAGCCGAAGCAGAAGAACATGCCGCGCTCGGGGGTGACGTTGAACGACGGCGTCTTCTCGTCGTGGAACGGGCACAGCCCCTTGAGGTTGCCGCCTCCGGCGTTGCGCAACTGGATGTGCTCGCCGATCACATCGGCGATGGGGGAACGCTCGCGCACGAGCGCGATGTCGACGTCACGGATCCGGCCAGCCACGCCGGTGAGTCTATTCCGCCCCACCGACGGTTCGGCTCACCGCGGGTGTCCCGGCATGGGTGCACGGCATGGATACACGGCATGGGAACGGGGAGGTAGCGGAGGGTATCCGCACGGCTGCTAAAGGAGGAAAGCGGCAATGCGGGGGCCCCCGGTCGGCTACAAAGGTAAAGGTTGTCGGTGGAAACGGTGACACGGGTGGAGAACATGCGATCGGGGCATATCGGACGATGGGCGGCCGTCACGGGCGCCGTGCTGCTGACCGGTGCCTGCAGCCAGGCCGGCCTGGCGGGAGTCGGCGCGAACCGGCCGGTCGCACCCGCCACCGTGCCGGCCTCGGGACCCGCCGGAGGCGGCGCGGCCGAGCCGACGCCCACCCTCTCCCCGTCGCCCTCGCCCAGCCAGGCGGCCGGCAAGCCCGAGGGCGACGACCCGGTCAAGGTGCCGCCGCCGAAGCTGTCGAAGTACACCTACACCTTCCCGGTGAAGGGCTGTAAGACCACCTACCAGCGCAAGCTGCTGGTGCTGCCCAAGACGACGATCTGGGCCAAGCAGGGCTGTTCGTACGTGGCGCCCGTGGACGGCGTCGTGGACGAGGTGAACACCTCCGACACGTGGTCGCCCGCCACGGACGCGGGAGCGGCGCGCGGGGGCAGGTTCGTCACCATCATCGGCGCCGACGGCGTGCGCTACCTCGGCGGTCATCTCGACTCCGTCGCCGGCGGGATCAAGCCCGGCACGAAGGTCAAGGGCGGCCAGGTGCTGGGGAAGGTGGGCAGGTCGGGCAACGCCCGCGACACCGGCTCGAACCTGTACTTCGCGATCTCGTGGAAGACCGGCCCCGCCTACTGGTGGGTGCGCAGGGGCATGGTCGAGCCGTGGGACTATCTCGACGCCTGGCGCAAGGGCAACCGCACGCTCTCGCCGCGCGAGGAGACCATGAAGCTGCGTGGCAAGCTGGGCGAGACCCCGCGCTGCACCGTGCAGTGTCTCGGCAAGGTGGTGCCGGCGCAGACGACCAGCAGCACCCCGAAGCCGACCAGGAAGCCCAAGCCGCGCAGGACGGCCAGCGAGGAGGACGTCGTCACGCTCAACCCGACGATAGCTCCTTTGCGTCCACAGTGACCCCCGACCTGATCAGCTCCTGGATGTCGTCCGCGACGTCCCGGACGTTGACGTTCATGCCGGCGATCACCCGGCCCTCGCGCAGCCAGTACGCGATGAACTCCAGCCCGTCGGGGTCGCCCCGGTAGACGATCTCGTCGTGGCCCGAGACGTCGCCGGAGAACTCCATGCCCAGCTCGTACTGGTCGGTGGAGAAGTACGGGACGCGGTCGTGGACGACCTCGTGGCCGAGCATCGACCTGGCCGCGGCGGGGCCGCCGTGCAGGGCGTTGGCCCAGTGCTCGACGCGGACGTGGCGGCCGTACAGCGGGTGGTAGGACTCGGCGACGTCGCCGGCCGCGTAGATGTCGGGGTGCGAGGTGAGCAGGGCCGCGTCCGTACGGATGCCCTGCCCGACGTCGAGCCCGGCGTCGCGGGCCAGCCAGACCTCGGGGGCCGCGCCGATGCCGGCCACGACGAGGTCGGCGGTGAGCCGCTCGCCCGAGCTGAGCCGCACGCCGCTCTCCGTGACCTCCGCGGCGGCGGTGCCGAAGCGCATGTCGACGCCCTTGCTGACGTGCAGGCGGGCGAACAGCTCGCCCAGCTCGTGGCCGAGCGCCCGGTTGAGCGCGGTCGGCTCGGGCTCGACGACGGTGACCTCGCAGCCGGCCGCCCGCGCCGCGGCGGCGGTCTCCAGGCCGATCCAGGAGGCGCCGACGACCAGCACGGACCCGCCCTCGGCGAGGCGCCGCCCGAGCGCCTCGCTGTCCTCGGCCGTACGCAGGTAGTAGGCGGGGCCCGGCAGCCGCCTGGGGACGGCTCCGGTGGCGATCAGCAGCTTGTCGTAGGGCTGCCGGGAGCCGTCGGCCAGGCGTACGACGTGGTGGCCCGGCTCGATGCGGGTGGCGCGCAGGCCGAGCCGCAGGTCCACGTCGTTGTCGGCGTACCAGGCCGGCTCGTGGACGTAGATGCTCTCCCGCTCGCTCCTGCCCTGCAGATAGTCCTTGGACAGCGGCGGTCGTTCGTAGGGGCGTTCGGCCTCGGCGCCGACCAGCACGATCTCGCCGTCGAAGCCCTCCTCGCGCAGCGTCTGCGCGGCCTTGGCCCCGGCGAGCCCGGCGCCGACGATCACAAATGTGGCCATGGGCGCAGTATCCGCCCGGCGCGGTCCCCGGAAAAGCGGATCGCGCCAGGCGCCCGCCCGCGTCCCGGGATCAGCGGGAGAGCCTGCGGTGCCAGGCGACGGCCGAGGTGTCGGTGAGCGAGGCGATCTGGTCGATCACCACCCGGACGCGGGCGGCGTCGTCGGCCGCCTCCAGGTACGCGGGACGGAAGGCGGGCTCCAGCGTCTCCGGCGCCCCCAGCGTGATCAGGGAGGCCAGCTCGGTGATGAGGTCGCGCTGCCTGGCCTGCTTGGCGTGGTGGTCCTCCGTGGTCATCACGTAGTGCGCGGTGACGCCCTTGAGCAGCGCGCACTCCAGCCGGGTGGCGCGCGGGACGACGAGGTCGGCGCGGTGGCGGGAGCCGTACACCTCCTTGGTGGCGGCCTGCGCCGAGCGGCAGAAGCGGCCGATGAGGCCGCTGGTGAGCGCCTTCAGGCCGGCCAGGTCGCCGAGGGTGGCCGCGAAGTGGCGCGGCCACAGCGGGTCGTCGATCAGCCGGGCGAAGACCTCCTCCAGCTCGCCGAGGTCGGCGCCGGGGGCGTACCAGGTGCGGGTGGTCTCGCAGACGTTCGCGCGCTCGATCGGCGACCGCAGGGCCTCGGGGGTGACGTGGCCCGAGGCCAGGGCGTCCTCCAGGTCGTGCACGGAGTAGGCGACGTCGTCGGCCCAGTCCATGATCTGCGCCTCGAAGCTCACCCGGCCCTCGGGCGCGCCCTCCCTGATCCACGCGAACACCGGCAGGTCGTCGTCGTAGACGCCGAACTTCGGCGAGACGTCGCACGTCCACGGGTACTTGATGGAGGCGTCGAGCGCGGCCCGGGTGAGGTTGAGCCCGGCGCTGCGGCCGTCCTCGGTGAGCACCTTGGCCTCCAGCCTGGTGAGCAGGCGCAGGCTCTGCGCGTTGCCCTCGAAGCCGCCGCAGGAGGCCGACAGCGCGTTGAGCGCCACCTCGCCGTTGTGCCCGAACGGCGGGTGCCCCAGGTCGTGCGCCAGGCAGGCGGTCTCCACCAGGTCGGGATCGACGCCCAGCGTGGCGCCCATCTCGCGGCCCACCTGGGCGCATTCGAGCGAGTGGGTCAGGCGGGTACGCGGGATGTGCTGGCCGCCGCCCGGTGTCTCCCCCGGGCCCACGACCTGCGTCTTCGCGGCCAGCCTGCGCAGGGCGGCGCTGTGCAGCACGCGTGCTCTGTCACGTTCGAACGCGGAACGTTCGGGATTGCCGGGTGGTTCCGGAACCCAACGCTCCTGATCGTGCTCGTTGTAGTACGGCATTTGTACGGTGATTTTATCCAGTTTCGTCTCTCCGCTAGTGTCAAGCCTCGCGAGAACCCCTTCCCCGGGAGCCCTCCCCCATGACGACAGCATTCCGAGCGGTGTTGGCCTTCACCCTGCTCGCCGGCTTCTACGTGCTGGTCGGCCTCATTCTGGCAGCCGCGGTCTTCTTCGACGTGCTGCTCGTGGTGGACTTCCACGCCAACCTGGTCAAGTTCGCGGTCGTGTTCACGCTGGCCGCGGGCGCGCTCGTCCGTGCGCTGGTGATGGTCAGCAGGCGCGGCGACAGCGAGCAGCCGGGCGTGGCGGTCGGCCGCGAGCACGAGCCGGTGTTGTGGCAGACGGTGGAGGAGCTGGCCCAGCGCGTCCGTACGGCGCCGCCCGACGAGATCAGGCTGGTGCCCGAGGTGAACGCGGCGGTGTCCGAGGACACCAGGTTCCTCGGCATGAAGGCGACCAGGCGGCGCATGTTCATCGGCCTGCCGCTGCTGCAGACGCTCACGGTCGACGAGCTGCGCGCGGTGCTCGGCCACGAGCTCGGCCACTACAGCGGCGCGCACACCCGGCTGGGCGCGCCGGTCTACCGCGGGCGGGTCTCGCTCATCGCGACGGTCCAGGGGCTGCGCAACCACCCGTTCGTCCAGCGCCTGTTCACCTGGTACGCCAAGCTCTACCTGCGCATCTCGCAGGCCGTCTCGCGCCGGCAGGAGCTGGAGGCCGACCGGTTCGCGGTGGCGATCGGGGGCCGGCAGGCCATGGCAGGCGCGCTGCGCAAGATCCACTCGACGGCGGCGGGCTGGGACCTGTACGTCAACAGCTACCTCGTGCTGACCGGCGCGGGCGGGGCCAGGCCCGCGACCGTGTTCGGCGGCTTCCACGCGCTGATGAGCGACCCCGAGCGGCAGACGCAGCTCGCCAAACTGGCCGAGCAGCCCGAGGAGGTCTCGCCCTACGACTCCCACCCGAGCCTGTCCGAGCGCCTCGCGGCCATCGAGCACCTGCCGGAGCCGCAGCAGGTGCCCGACCCGCGCTCGGCGCTGACGCTGCTCATCGACGCCAACGTGGCGGTGCAGGCCGTGGAGCAGTCGATGTGGAGCCAGGAGGCGCTGGCGACGCTGCGTCCCGTGCCGTGGGAGGACCTGGTCGCCCACGGCATGTACGCCGGCCGCAACGCCGACGCCCTGCACGACCTGGCGGTGGCGGGCCAGCAGGTGATGGGGGCCTCACGGCCGTACCTCGACGCGGCCTTCGAGGCGATCGCGCGGGGCCGGCAGGCGGAGCTGGAGGCGAAGCTGCTTGAGCAGGGCTGGAACCCGTCCCCGACGCTGCTGTCGGGCGTGCTCGGGCAGGCGCTGGAAGCGGTGCTGATCCAGCTCGGCCAGGCCAAGTGGACGCTGTCGTGGTCGGGGCCCGCTCGGCTGCTGTTCGACGACGGCGAGGAGGTGGCGCTGACCGAGTACGCCGCCCAGGTCGCGACCAACCCCGCGGCCGTCGCGGGGCTGCGGCAGTGGCTCGGCGACCACGGGATGCGCCACGACTACGTGCCGCTCGACGTGCCCAGCCCGGCCGCCCTGCACTGACGAGGACGCTCGCTCACAGGGAGAACGCGGACGAAACATCGGCGATCCCTTGCCAGGTTGCGATCCGTGGCCTTACGGTCACCGTTAGCAAACGACGGCCTGGAGGAGGCCATGTGAGCAGGCAGGACGGCGGGGCCAGGGCGATGCTTCCGCACATCGCCTGGCGGCTGGAGGAGATGCTCGCGGCCATCGCCGAGCGCAGGCCGCGCGCCACGGGCGCGATCGAGCAGGCGCTGCGCAAGGTGCCGCGCCACTGGTTCGTGCCCTCGCGCGGGCTCGTGCTCGAAGACGACGGCGCGCGGCCGATCGACCGCGACGACGATCCCACGGCCTGGTGGGACGCCGTCTACTCCGGGCGGCCGATCGCCACGCCGAGCAGCCGCGACCCGAGCTCCTACCGCTGCGTGGTGCTCGCGCCGAGCTGCGTCGTCGATCTGCTTGAGCTGCTCGATCCGCGTCCCGGGCAGCGGATCCTGGAAGTGGGCACGGGCAGCGGGTGGATCACCGCGCTGCTGTGCCGGCTGACGGGCGAGTCGGGCAGTGTGACGTCGGTCGAGGGTGACGCGACGGTGGCCGAGGAGGCGTGGCGGAACCTGGTGGCGGCCGGGGTGCGTCCTCATCTGATCGTCGGTGACACGGCGCGGGGGTGCCCCGAGCGGGCGCCGTACGACCGGGTGCTCGCGCCGGCCGTCATGCCCGACAGGTGGGCGGCGCAGGCGCGGCCCGGCGCGGTGATCGTCGGTGGGAACGACCGGGCGGCGATGCGGCTGGTGGTTCCTTCGGACGACTGACAATACCGGGGAGTCCACCGTTAAGCGTGGGACTGCATGGCTCCTTCCTGGGTTCTTGATGGCAAGGTCTTGACTTAATTCTCATGGAATCCATGATTAGTTGCGCAAGCCCGAGACCCCCGGCATGCCTAGGGAGCCCCATGCCCAAGCTCGCACGCACCCTCGCCCTCCCGCTCCTCCTCTGCGCGTCCTTACTCACCGCGCCTCCGGCCCTGGCCATCGGTGGGGCCATCGCTGGGGCCACCGGTAAGGCGGCCACGGTGACGTACGCGCAGAGCGGCGCCGACGTGGCCAACCCCGAGCGCGGCTTCTACCACCACACCGGCGACTGCGACAAGAACGACTTCGACGCCGGCACCCTGCGGAGCTACCGCACGAACGAGAACATCTCGCTCGTCATGTGCGTCTTCTACCTCGCCGAGTTCACCGGCGGCCCGCTCAGCCAGGCCGCGCTGGCCCAGCTCCAGCAGCAGTTCGACACCGTACGGCAGGCCGGGCTGAAGATGATCCTGCGCTTCGCCTACACCGCCTCGGAGGACGGCGCCGACGCGCCGAAGGACCGCGTGCTGGCTCACCTCGACCAGCTCGCCCCCTACCTGCGGGCCAACCAGGACGTCATCTCCGTGATGCAGGCCGGCTTCATCGGCGCCTGGGGCGAGTGGTACTACACCCAGAACTTCGGCAACGCCGGGAACGTCACCGCCGCCGACTGGGCCAACCGCAAGGCCGTCGTCGACAAGCTGCTGAGCGTCCTGCCCTCGACGCGGATGGTGCAGCTGCGCACCCCCAAGTTCAAGCGCACCCTCTACTCCACCACGCCGGTCACCCCCGGGCAGGCGCACGGGGGCTCCGCCGTGGCGCGGATCGGGCATCACAACGACTGCTTCCTCGCCGGCCCCGACGACTACGGCACCTACGAGGACGCCGCGGTCGAGTACCCGTACCTCTCCTCCGACACCGCTCACGTCGCGATGGGCGGCGAGACCTGCAACCCCAACCCGCCGCGCTCCGACTGCCCCACCGCCCAGGACGAGCTGGCTCGCTTCCACTGGTCGTACCTGAACGCCGACTACCACACCGGCGTGCTCCAGAGCTGGAGCACCGGCGGCTGCTGGGACGCGGTCAGCCGCAGCCTCGGCTACCGCCTCTCGCTCGTCTCCGGCACCTACCCGGGCACGGCCACCCGCGGCGGGCGGCTCCCCATCCGCATCACGGTCAGGAACGACGGGTACGCCGCCCCCGTCAACCCGCGCGGCCTGGAGCTGGTGCTGCGCAACACCGCCACCTCCGCCGTCACCCGCATCCCGCTGTCCGCCGACCCGCGTAAGTGGCAGGCGGGCGGGACGACGACTGTCGCGCAGACGGTCACGCTGCCCTCGTCCTTGGCGGCCGGCAGCTACGCGCTGCTGCTCGGGCTGCCCGATCCCTTGCGGCCTTCGCGGGCCGAGTACGCGATCCGGCTGGCCAACGACGGCACCTGGGAGGCCACGACCGGCCTGAACAGGCTGCTGCACACCGTCACCGTGCGCTGATCCTTCGTTCGCCGCCCTTCCCTGGTCGGGGAGGGCGGCGCTGCTTATTCGGTTGACCGGGCGCCCGGGTGGTCAGCACGATGGCCCGGTGCGGATCGAGTACGTGCGGCTCTCGCCCGACGACACCGAGGCGCTGGTCGCCTTCCTGATGGCCGACCCCTGGCCGTTCCACGCCGGGGTGCAGGATCCCGAGGCGATCAGGAGGCGGGTCGCGGACGGGGTCTACGACGACGATGACAACCGCACGTTCTGGCAGATCGCCGGCGGGGAGCGGGCCGGGCTGGTCAGGCTGACCGACCTCAGCGACCCGACCCCCATGTTCGACCTGCGGATCCTGCCCCGCTTCCGGGGACGCGGGCTGGGCAAGGACGCGGTGCGCTGGCTCACGGCTCATCTGTTCGACGCCTTCCCGCGGATCCAGCGGGTCGAGGGGCAGACGCGGGGCGACAACGTGGCGATGCGGGCCGTCTTCCGCGCCTGCGGCTACGTCAAGGAGGCCCACTACCGCGAGGCGTGGCCGGCGCCCGACGGGTCGGCCCACGACTCGATCGCCTACGCGATCCTGCGCCGCGACTGGGTCTCCGGCACGGTGACCCCGCTCGTCTGGGACGACGAGCCCGTACGCCGCTGACCCGCTTGCCGGGGACGACGAGCCGGTAGGACGCAGAGCGCTTCTCGACGACGTCCTCCGGGTGGCGGGCGGTTCAGTCCATGTCGATGTCGTCGAGCAGCCTGAGCAGCCGTGCCAGGACGTGCAGGCAGGTCTCGATCTCGGCTTCCGTGAGGTCGCCGCCCGCCTGGCGGAGCACCGTACGCTCGCGCTCGATCACCGCCTCGATGGCGGCCCGCCCCTCCTCCGTCAGCCGGATCAGCGACGAACGCCTGTGCGCCGGGTTGGGCGCGGTCTCGACCAGGCCCCGCGCGGCGGCGTCGTTCGTCATGCGCTGGACGAACTGGCGGCTCAGCGCCTGCTCCCTGCCCATCTGCGGCACGGTCATGGGGCCGTGCTCGCGCAGCATGTTGAGCACCGCCCGCACCCCGACCGACAGGCCCTCGATGGGCGCGTCCTGCTCCACCTTGCGCTGGGCGCGCCGGTAGAGGGGGCCCACCAGGTCGAAGACCTCGGTGAGACGGTCGGTCGGTGGCGTTCCTCGTGTCTCGCTCACCCCTCCATCATGACACCTGAGTTGTCATTCACTCGCCAACATGACACCTTGGTTGTCATGAAGGATCTGTTCTGGACCGAGAACGGCACCGGCAAGCCCGTCGTCCTGCTGCACGGCGGCTTCCTCGACCACACGATGTGGAACGACCAGATCCCGGTGCTCTCCGATCGCTACCGGGTCATCGCGTACGACGCCCGCGGCCACGGCCGCTCCGCCAACGCCACGGGGCCGTACCGGCTCACCGACGACCTCGCCGGTCTGCTGCGGCACCTCGGCACCGGGCCTGCCGTGCTGGTGGGAGTCTCCATGGGGGCGGGACTCGCGGTGGACACGGCCTTGGAGCACCCTGAGCTGGTCAGCGCCCTGGTGGTGACGGGGGCGGGAACGAGCGAACCGTACTTCGAGGACCCGTGGACCCGGCAGGCCATGACCGTCTGGCACGCCGCAATGGCCGCCGGCGACCTGGAAGGCTCGATCGAGGGCTTCCTGACGGTCGGCTTGGGCCCGTCCCGCGACCTCACGGAGCTCGACCCGGAGGTGCCGCGACGCCTTCGAGCGATGGCGCGAACCACGATGAGCAAGCACACGGCGGACGAACCCCACCACGTCACACCGGTGCAGGACACCTGGCACCGCATAAGGGAGATCGAGGTCCCGGTGCTGGCCATCCACGGCGCCGCCGACTCCCCCGACCACATCGGAATGGCCGAACGCCTCGCCACCACGGTCGCCAACGGCCGCTCAGTGACCATCGACGGCGCCGCGCACTACCCGAACATGGAACGTCCGGACGCCTACAACAAGGTCTTGGACGACTTCATCGACTCCCTCTGAGGCACCCGCTCACCGGGCGTGAAGTGCGGCTCCTTGGCGAGGGAGGGAGTCGGAGCCCTTCCGCAACGTGCTCCGGCGCCCGCCCTTCCCCGGTGGTCGGCCGGGGAAGGGCGGGCGCCGGCGCCGGTGGTCTCAGCGGGTGTCGGATTCGTTTTCTGCCAGGGCGGCGCGGCCGGCCTCCAACCTGGCTACCGGGATGCGGAACGGGGAGCAGGAGACGTAGTCCAAGCCGGCGTCGTGGCAGAAGTGGACCGACTCCGGGTCGCCGCCGTGTTCGCCGCAGATGCCGAGGTGGAGGTCGGGGCGGGCGGCGCGGCCCTCGGCCACCGCGATCTCGATGAGGCGGCCGACGCCCTCCCTGTCGATGCTCTCGAACGGCGAGACGCCGAAGATGCCGAGGTCGAGGTAGCGGTGGAAGAACGAGGATTCCACGTCGTCGCGGGAGAAGCCCCACGCCAGCTGCGTCAGGTCGTTGGTGCCGAAGGAGAAGAACTCGGCGGCCTCGGCGATCTGGCCCGCGGTGAGCGCCGCCCTCGGCACCTCGATCATGGTGCCGATCAGCGCCTCCACGCCGGTCTCCGCGAGGATCTTGACGGCCTCCTCGCGTACGGACTCCAGCTCCTGCACCGCCGCCACCAGCGGGATCATGATCTCGGGACGCGCGCCGGGCACCTCGGCGGCGGCCTGGGCGATGGCCCTGACCTGCATCGCGAACAGCCCTGGGACGACCAGGCCGAGCCGCACGCCGCGCAGCCCCAGCATCGGGTTCTGCTCGTGCAGGCGCTTGACGGCGCTCAGCAGCCGCCGGTCCTTGTCGGTGGCCTCCTGGGTGGCGGCCTTGATCGACAGCTCCACCAGGTCGGGCAGGAACTCGTGCAGCGGCGGGTCGATGAGCCGGATGGTCACGGGCGCGCCGTCCATGGCCTGGAAGATGCCGATGAAGTCGGACTTCTGCAGCGGCTCCAGGGCGTCCAGCGCGACCTGACGCTCCTCGTCGGTCGTGGCGAGCACCAGGTCCTCCACGAGCTGCCGCCGCTCGCCGAGGAACATGTGCTCGGTACGGCACAGCCCGATGCCCTGCGCGCCGAAGCGGCGGGCGCGGGCGGCGTCGTCGGGGGTGTCGGCGTTGGCGCGCACCCCGAGCCGGCGGACGCCGTCGGCGTGCCGCATGATCCGGTCCACGGCCTTGACCAGGTCGTCGGCGGGCTCGGCGGCGCCTTCGAAGTACTCGACCACGGCCGACGGCACGACCGGCACCTCGCCCAGGAAGACCTCGCCGGTGCGGCCGTCGATGGAGATGACGTCGCCCTCGGAGACCTCGGCGCCGCCGGGCGCGGTGAAGCGCCGCTCGGCGGGGAGCACCTCCAGCTCCTCGGCCCCGCACACGCAGGTCTTGCCCATGCCGCGGGCGACGACGGCGGCGTGCGAGGTCTTGCCGCCGCGGCTGGTCAGGATGCCCCTGGCGGCGATCATGCCGGCCAGGTCGTCGGGGTTGGTCTCGCGGCGGACGAGGATGACGTCCTCGCCCTGCTCGGCCAGCTCGACCGCGCGCTCGGAGGAGAAGACGGCCTTGCCGACGGCGGCGCCCGGGGAGGCGTTCATGCCCTTGGCGATCTTCTTCTTCTCGGCGCCGCCGTCGAAGCGGGGGAACATGAGCTGCGCGAGCTGGTCGCCGGTGACCCGGGTGACGGCCTCGTCCATGGTGATCAGGCCCTGGTCGACGAGCTGGGTGGCGATGCAGAACGCCGCCGCGGCGGTGCGCTTGCCGACCCGTGTCTGGAGCATCCACAGCTTGCCGCGCTCGATGGTGAACTCGATGTCGCACAGGTCGCGGTAGTGGTTCTCCAGCGTCTCCATGATGGCGAGCAGCTCGCGGTAGGAGCTCGGGTCGATGCGTTCGAGGTCCTGAAGCGGGATGGTGTTGCGGATGCCGGCGACGACGTCCTCGCCCTGGGCGTTCTGCAGGTAGTCGCCGTAGATGCCCTGCTGGCCGGAGCCGGGGTCGCGGGTGAAGGCGACGCCGGTGCCGGAGTCGTCGCCGTAGTTGCCGAAGACCATGGCCATGATGTTGACGGCGGTGCCGAGGTCGGCGGGGATGCGCTCCTGGCGGCGGTAGAGGATGGCGCGCGGCGCGTTCCACGAGTCGAAGACGGCCATGACGGCCAGGCGCATCTGCTCGCGCGGGTCGGCGGGGAAGTCCGCGCCCGTCTGCTCGCGCACGATCCCCTTGTACGTCTCCACCAGCTGCTGCAGCTCGCTCGCGTCCAGGTCGGTGTCCTGGCGCCGCCCCTTCAGCCGGTCGAGCGCGCCCTCGAACAGGTCGCCGTCGATGCCCAGCACGGTCTTGCCGAACATCTGGATGAGCCTGCGGTAGGAGTCCCAGGCGAAGCGGTCGTTGCCGCCCGCCTGCTTGGCGAGGCCGTGCACCGACTCGTCGTTGAGCCCGATGTTGAGCACCGTCTCCATCATCCCGGGCATGGAGAACTTCGCCCCTGAACGTACGCTCACCAGCAGCGGGTCATCGGCCTGGCCGAGCTTCCTGCCCATCGTCGACTCCAGCGCCGCGAGGTGCCCGGCGACCTCCTGCTCCAGCCCGTCCGGCAGGGAGCCTTCCGCCAGGTAGTGGCGGCACGCGTCGCTGGTGATCGTGAATCCAGGGGGAACCGGCAGCCCGAGGTTCGTCATTTCGGCGAGGTTCGCGCCCTTACCGCCGAGCAGATCTTTGAGATTCCTGTTGCCCTCGGTGAAATCGTAAACGTACTTGGCCACCACAGCTCCAATCGAACGCCTCTGAACCGGACTCTACCGGTGAAATTGATGATGAAACTGCACCCCTCCGTTAAGTCGATGTTTGTGCTGGTGAACACGGCACAAAAGGTCTAATCCAATTTTAAGACCCATAGTCAGAAAATTGGATTAGACCAATTGGTTTACACCAATTTTTGAGAAAGGCGGGCAGCCGGTGCGGAATCACGTCACACCCCCACTGCGGATCGCCGTGTTCGTGCTGCCCGTGCCGGCCTTGTCACCCGCGCGGTGTGCCGGCGGCGCTCAGAGGGTTGATCTCCGGCGGGGCGTCTCCGGCGCCTTCGCGGGGCGGCAGCCAGAGCACGAACGTGGCTCCCTGGCCGAGCCTGGAGAACACCGCCACCCTGCCCCCGTGCGACTCCACGATCTGCCGCACGATGGCCAGGCCCAGGCCCGTGTGCCGGTCGCGGCGGCTGGCCTCGCCGCGCCAGAACCGGTCGAACACCCGCGCCTGGTCCGCCTCGCGCAGCCCCGGGCCGTCGTCGCGGACCGCCGCCCACAACCATCCGCCCGCGCGGCCGGCCGCCACCTTGATCGTGCCGCCCGGGGGCGAGAGACGGACGGCGTTCGACAGCAGGTTCGCCACCGAGCGGCGCAGTGCGTCGGCGTCGCCGATCATCTCCAGGCCCGTCCCGAGCTCCCTGACGATCGTCACGTCGCGGGCGGCGGCCGGGGCCGCGTACTCCTCGCACGCCTCCCCCGCCACCCAGGCCAGGTCGACCTCCGTGTCCGCGAACGCCGTGCCCTGCCGCCGCGCCGTCGCCAGCAGGTCCTCCACCAGCGTCGTCATCCGGGTCGTCGCGCGGTCCACGATGGCCACCGCCCGCGTACGCTCCTCCTCGCTGGCGTCGGGGGCGGCAAGGACGGCGTCCACGTTCGCCCTGATGATGGTCAGCGGGTTGCGCAGCTCGTGCGAGGCGTCGTCGATGAGCTGCCGCTGCGCGCTGAACGCCTCCTCCAGCCGGTCGAGCATCGTGTCGATGGTGTCGGCGAGGTCCTTCAGCTCGTCGCGCGGGCCGTCCAGCTTGATGCGCCGCTTGAGGTCGGTGGCCTGGATCTCCTCCGTCGTCCGCGTGATCGACCGCACCGGCCGCAGCACCCGGCCCGACAGCACCCAGCCGATGCCCAGGCTGGCGACGTACAGGCCGGCCAGGGTGAGCAGCGAGTAGTTGCGCAGCGCCGCCATCGTCTCCACGTTGACCGCGTTCTCGACCTCCTCCACGAACACCACCTCGCGCTTGCCGAGGTACTGGTTGCCGCTGTAGGTCTTCGCGAACTCCGTCGAGACAGGGCGCTGCTCGGTCGTCTTCGACACGGCGAGGTAGATGCCGCCGAGGACCAGCGTGGCCAGCACGAACAGCAGGCCCGAGTAGAGCACCGTGAGCCTGAAGCGGATGGTGTGGATCATGACGCCGGCTCCTTGAGCCGGTAGCCCCGGCTGATCACGGTCTCGATCAGACCGTCCTCCTGGAGCTTGCGGCGCAGGTTGCCGACCGTGACCCGCACGGTGTTGGTGAACGGGTCGGCGTGCTCGTCCCAGACGTGTTCGAGCAGCTCCTCCGTGGAGACGACGTGGCCCGGGCGGGTCATCAGGTAGTGCAGCACGCCGTACTCCTTCGGTGTGAGCGCCAGCGCGCGGCCGTCCAGCGACACCTCCAGCCTGGCCGTGTCGATGCGCAGGCCGCCCACCTCCAGCACCGCCGTGCCGCCCGTCGCGTCCCTGCGCAGCAGCGCGCGCACCCTGGCCAGCAGCTCGGGGAACGCGAACGGCTTGACCAGGTAGTCGTCGGCGCCCTCGTCCAGGCCCCGCACCCGGTCGTCCAGGCGGTCGCGGGCGGTCACCATGATGATCCGCACGCCCTGGCCCGCCGCGCGTACCGACCGGCACAGCTGGAAGCCGTCGCCGCCGGGCAGGTTGAGGTCGAGCAGCACCAGGTCGTAGGTGTTGACCTGCAGCTTCTCGTGCGCGGCGAGGGCGTCGAAGGCGACGTCCACCGCGTACCCGGCCCGGACCAGGCCGACGCGCATGGCGTCGACCAGGTCCTCTTCGTCCTCCACCACCAGCAGTCGCATGTCCTGCACACTAATTTCGGATGATGCGTTCGGCGATGGGCGCCGCCCTGTCGATCGGGATGGCGAAGCCGATGCCGATGTTGCCGCCGCCCCGGCTCGCGGCGATCGCCGTGTTCACGCCGACGACCTCGCCCTGGGCGTTCACCAGGGGGCCGCCCGAGTTGCCGGGGTTGATGGAGGCGTCGGTCTGCACCGCCGTACGGCGGGAGTCGCCCAGGCGTACCTCGCGGTCGAGCGCGCTGACGATGCCGGACGTGACCGTGCCCGACAGGCCCAGCGGCGACCCGATCGCCAGCACCTGGTCGCCCACCGCCAGCTCGGACGACCGGCCCAGCGTCGCGGGCGTCAACTCGCCGGGATGATCCACCTCCAGGACGGCCAGGTCCTCGCCCCGGTCCGCCCCGGCCACCCGCGCGGTGAGCCGGCTCCCGTCGGCGAGCACCACCGTCACCTGCGTACTGCCCGCTACCACGTGCGCGTTGGTGAGGATGTGCCCCTGGCCGTCCACCACGAACCCGGACCCTCCTGAGGTCCCCGTCTCGATGGACACCACGCTCGGCAGCACCCGCGCCGCCGTCGCGCTGAGCCCGGTGAGCGGCGCGGACGGGGCGGGCCCCACCCGGGGCAACGCCGCCGGCGCAGCGGGTCGCTCACCCATCCGCGCCCCCGTGAGGCCCCCCGCCACCCCACCCGCCATCCCGGCCACGGCCCCGGCGACCACCGCGACCAACGCCGCCGCCGCCAGCACCCGTCCCCGAGAGGGACCGCCTCCAGACGGCCCACCCGCCGTCACAGGGGAGCCCCCGGCGGGCAGCGAGCCACGGGAAGCGCCGCCCATGGTCGAGGAGCCCGCCAGCGCCGCGCCGTGGGAAGCCGTGCCGCTGGGTGCGGAACCGGTCGGCGCCGCGCCTTCCCCCGAGGCGCGGCGTCTGGACGGGGGCGGCGCGGAGCTGAGGAGGTGCCCTGCTCCTGTGCCCGGCGCGGGCCCTCCCCTCGGCCCGCCTCCCGCGCCGGTGACCCCTGAGACGGTGCTTCCCGCCTCGCCGGGTCCTGTGCCGGCGGAGGGCGGGGTGGTGAAGGAGGGGCCTTTGGGGGTGCCGAGGCCTCTCATGGGAGCCTCGAGAACCAGAGCATGGATGTCACCGCCGCTGTCAGGCCGAAGATCAGGCCCGCTGCCACGAACCACTGCCAGACCTCCTGACGTTCGGTGCGGTAGCCGACCGAGGTGCCGATGTCCTCGTAGACGGCCTGCAGCTCGTCCCCGCTGGCGGCCTCGTAGAAGCCGCCGCCCGCGGACTCGGCGAGGCCGCGCAGGGCGGGCCCGTCCACGGGGACCGGCACGTCGCGGCCGGACAGGCTGATGACGCCGTCCGCGGTGCCGTAGGCGATGGTGGTGACGGGGACGCCACGGGACGACGCCTCGGTGGCGGCGTCGCCGACCGTGCGGCCGGTGGTGCTGGAGCCGTCCGACAGCAGCACGATGTGCGCGGGCGGCGCCTCCTCCTCGGTGTCGAGCGCCGCGATGGCCTCCAGCGAGGTGAAGACGGCCTCGCCGATGGCGGTGCCCGAGTCGGTGCCGAGTCGCTCCAGCGCGTACAGGACGGCCTGCCGGTCGGTGGTGGGCGGCACGGCGACGGAGGCCGAGCCGGAGAACGACACCAGCCCGAGGTTGAAGCGTTCCGGCAACCCCTGGACGAACTGGGTGGCCGCCGCCTTGGCCGCCTCGAACCGGTTGGGCGCGACGTCGGTGGCCCCCATGGACGCGGACACGTCGAACGCCACCATGATCGTCGCCCGTTCCCTGGGCACCCGCACCTCGGCGGTCGGCCGGGCGAAGCCGATGACGAGCAGCGCGAACATGAGCAGCAGCGCCGCCGCGGGGACGTGCCGCCGCCAGCCGGGCCGGCGCGGCGCGACCTTGTCGAGCAGGTCGTAGTTGGCGAAGCGGACGGCGTAGGAGGTGCGGCTGCGCAGCGCCATGACGACGTACGCGACCGCGAGCAGCGCCACCGGGACGAGCAGCAGCAGCCAGAGGGGCGCGATGAGGCTCATGCCGCCCCACCTCCTCCTGTGGGGGCTCCCATGGGCGCGGAGCCGTGCCGGGTGGGACTTGCGGCGAGCGAGGCCATCCTGCGCTGCCGCATGACGTGCTGGACGAGGTCGCGCACCCAGTCCCGGTCGGTACGCAGCCGCAGATGCGCGGCCCCGGCCCGGCGCAGCGCACCGGAGACGGCGTCCCGCTGCGCGAGCGCGGCCTCGGCGTACCTGCGGCGCAGCCGGGCGCTGCCGGTGGCGACCTCGCGCCGCCGCCCCGACTCGGGGTCGATCAGCGTGAGGATGCCGACGTCCGGCAGGGTCAGCTCGCGCGGGTCGATCACCTCGACGGCCAGCACCTGGTGACGGGCGGTGAGGCGGCGCAGCGGCGGCTCCCAGGTCTCGGGCGCGTCGAGGAAGTCCGACACGACGACGACCAGCCCGCGCCGCCTGGTGACCCGGCCGAGCTGCTCGGCCGCGACCCCGAGCAGCGGCTCGGCCACGCCCGGCGGGGTGCGCGGCAGCGCGAACGCCGCCTGCAGCAGCGCCATCAGGTGCGGCCTGCCCGTCCTGGCGGGCAGCGTCCTGACCCCGCCGCCGTGCAGAAGGTGCACGCCGATGCGGTTGCCGGTGCGCTGGGTGAGGAAGCCGATCGCCGCCAGGGCCGACAGTGCGAGTTCGCGCTTCTCCATGGCGACGGTGCCGAAGTCCATGCTGGCGGTGGCGTCGAGCAGCGCCCAGATCTCCAGCTCGCGGTCCGCGACCAGGTCACGGACGTGGGGCTCGTTCGTGCGCGCGGTGACGTTCCAGTCCATGCGCCGCACGTCGTCGCCCGGCCGGTACGCCCGCGACTCCGCCGGCTCGCTGCCAGGACCGGGCACCAGTCCCAGATGCTCGCCTTGGAGCAGCCCATCGAGTCTCCTCGTGATCGTCAGCTCGAGCCTGCGCAGGGCGGGCTCGGCCATCAGGTACGGCTTCATGCGGCGTCCGTCCGCTGCTGGGGCGCGATGACCGGCAGCGGCACGGCGGCCAGCACCCGGTCCACGACCTGGCGGGGCATGACCCCGTCGGCCAGCGCGTCGAAGGAGAGCACGAGCCGGTGTGCCATGACGTCGTGCGCGAGGTCGCGTACGTCCTCGGGCAGCACGTAGTCGCGCCCGCGCAGCAGGGCGAGCCCGCGGCCGGCGGCCAGCAGGCCGAGCGTGGCTCTGGGGCTGGCGCCGAAGGCGAGGTGCCGGCCCACGTCGGGGATGCCGTACCGGTCGGGGTCGCGGGTGGCGTAGACGAGGCGGACGGCGTACTCGGCGACCGCGTGGTGCACGAAGACCTCCTGGGCCCTGCGCTGCAGCGCGACGACCTCCTCAGGGCCGAGGACGCTCTGGGGCGCGGGCGGGTCCACGCTCATGCGGTAGACGATCGCCAGCTCCTCCGATTCGCTGGGATAGTCCACGTCGATCTTCATGAGGAAGCGGTCGCGCTGCGCCTCGGGCAGGTGGTAGACGCCCTCGGACTCGATGGGGTTCTGGGTGGCCAGCACCAGGAAGGGCCGGGGCACCTCGTACGTGGTGCCGCCGATGCTGACCTGGTGCTCGGCCATGATCTCCAGCAGCGCCGACTGCACCTTGGCGGGCGCCCGGTTGATCTCGTCGGCGAGCAGCAGGTTGACCATGACGGGCCCGAGCTCGACGTCGAAGGTCTCGCTGGAGGGCCGGTAGATCCTGGTGCCGACGATGTCGGCGGGCACCAGGTCGGGGGTGAACTGGATGCGCGCGAACGTGCCCCCGACGACCGTGGCGGTGGTCTCGGCGGCCAGCGTCTTGGCGATGCCCGGCATGCCTTCGAGCAGGCAGTGCCCCTTGGCGAGGACGGCGACGAGCAGCCGCTCGACCATGTGGTCCTGGCCGACGATGACGCGCTTGATCTCGAACAGGGCGCGTTCCAGGAGAGTGGGGTCGGTCATGGCTGCACGCTTCCGTGCAGGCAGTCGTCCACGACGACGCGCAGCTCCAGGGCGGACGGTTCGGGGTCGGCGAACGCGGCGCCGCCCGTCATCATCAGCGCGGCGGCGGCGAGCAAGACAAGAGCGAAACGTGGTGTACGCATGAATTCCTCGTCCCTCGGATCGGCCGTGATCGGCTTAGGACGAATGTCATCAAGTCACCGCGAAAACCAGCGTAACCGTCGCCTTTATACGATTTTTCGGCGGAAACCCCCAGGTCAGAAGCCCCCTGGACAGCGCGAAGGGCCGCCCGCCGAACGGCGAGCGGCCCTTCCGAGACCTCGTGGATCAGTCGTTGAGGTGCTGGCGCAGGTAGGACTCGACCCCGTCGATGGAGATGCGCTCCTGGCGCATCGAGTCGCGCTCGCGGATCGTCACCGCGTTGTCCTCGAGGGTGTCGAAGTCGACCGTGATGCAGAACGGCGTGCCGATCTCGTCCTGGCGGCGGTAGCGGCGGCCGATCGCGCCCGCGTCGTCGAACTCGACGTTCCAGCGGCGGCGCAGCTGCGCGGCGAGGTCGCGGGCCTTCGGCGACAGGTCGGCGTTGCGCGACAACGGCAGCACCGCGGCCTTGACCGGCGCGAGCCGGTGGTCGAGCCGCATGACCGTGCGCTTCTCCATGACGCCCTTGGCGTTGGGCGCCTCGTCCTCGCTGTAGGCGTCGAGCAGGAACGTCAGCGTGGCGCGGTCGACGCCCGCCGCCGGCTCGATGACGTAGGGGACGTAGCGCTCGCCGCTGTCCTGCTCGAAGAAGCTGAGGTCGACGCCGGAGGCCTTGGCGTGGGCCGACAGGTCGAAGTCGGTGCGGTTGGCGATGCCCTCCAGCTCACCCCACTCCGAGCCGGCGAAGTTGAAGCGGTATTCGACGTCGACCGTGCGCTTGGAGTAGTGGGACAGCTTTTCCTGCGGGTGCTCGTAGAGGCGCAGGTTGTCCTTGTTGATGCCCAGATCGGAGTACCAGCGGAAGCGCTCGTCGATCCAGTATTGGTGCCACTCCTCGTCGGTGCCGGGCTTGACGAAGAACTCCATCTCCATCTGCTCGAACTCGCGGGTGCGGAAGATGAAGTTGCCCGGCGTGATCTCGTTGCGGAACGACTTGCCGATCTGGCCGATGCCGAACGGGATCTTCTTGCGCGCCGACTGCTGCACGTTGAGGTAGTTGATGAAGATGCCCTGCGCGGTCTCGGGCCGCAGCCAGGCCAGGCCCGACTCGTCCTCGACCGGGCCGAGGAAGGTCTTGAGCAGGCCGCTGAACTGCCGGGGCTCGGTGAAGGTGCCCTTGTTGCCGCAGTTGGGGCAGGTGATGTCGGCCAGGCCGCCCTCGGGCTCCTTGCCGTTCTTCTCCTCGTAGGCCTCGAGGAGGTGGTCGGCGCGGAAGCGCTTGTGGCAGGACAGGCATTCGGTCAGCGGGTCGGTGAAGGTGTCGACGTGGCCGCTCGCGCGCCACACCTCGGGCGCCAGGATGACGGATGAGTCGAGGCCCACCACGTCGTCGCGGGACTGGACCATCGACAGCCACCACTGCCGCTTGACGTTGTTCTTCAGCTCGACGCCCAGTGGACCGTAGTCCCACGACGCGCGCAGTCCGCCGTAGATCTCGCTCGACGGGTAGACGAGCCCGCGGCGCTTGGCGAGGCTGACGATGGTGTCCATGACGTCGGTGCGTCGTGCCATTTTGGTTGGTTCTCTTTCCGGCTGGAGGTCGGCGAAAGAAATTTCGATGAGCTCCCAGCTTAGGGCACGGTCGGCCGCCCTCGCGCGCGTCTGATCGCTACGTCCCGTCCGGGGTGTCACGGGCCTCATGAGCGTCTTGGGCGTCGTGGGTGTAGACGTCCTCGAACGCGCTGGGTTCGTTGAGCATGAGGATCATCAGCGGATACATCACCATTTTGGCGGCCGACAGCGCCCTGCGGTAGAAGCCGGCGCCCTCCCATTCCGTGACCAGCGCCCACAGGTTGGGCTCGTCGACCGAGCGGGCCAGCCGGCCGCGCTGGTAGCCCGGCTGCTGTGCGAAGGTGTCGAGAATGGTGTGGCCCTGCTTGACGAAGTCCTGCGACTGGGACTCTGGAACGGTGTATCGGATCACGGCGAGCACCCGACCAGCCTAGAGGCGCGGGCCCCACGAGTCGCGCGAACTCCCGTAGGCTTCGCGGCGTGGCCCCTGAGAAGAGGCGCGCGGACAAGCGCGACGACGTCCCCGGCGGCAAGCGCCCGCTCCCGCCGGGCGAGCAGTTCTTCACGCCGGGTGCGACCGGCCTGCGCAAGGCGGTGGAGCGGCGCAGCGCGGTGCCGATGGCCTGGATGTTCACCCAGCTGCCCCGGTGGGTGGCGCCGGCGCTGATGGTGCTCCTGCTGCTGGCCGGCTTCGCGGTGACCAACCCGCTGGGCGGCCTGGCGGTGCTGCCGGTGATCGCGTTCATCGGCTGGCTGGCCTACCTGTCGTGGCCGTCGCTGGGCGCCGGAGGGAAGCTGTTGCGGGTCGCCATGCTGACGTTCCTCGTCCTGCTGGCGGCGACCCGCTTCGGAGCCTTCTAGCCCTCCCCGGGCAGCAGCGTGTAGCCGGGGAAGTTGCCGGGCAGGCGCTCGCCGTCCTGGCCGCTCGTGGCGGCGCGGACGAGCAGCTCGCCGCCGACGAACGCGCCGCGCCACGACGCGCCGAGCCCGCCGAACAGCTCGTCGCGGTCCCCGCGCGAGCGCGGCCGGTTGTGACCGACCTTGAACGCGCGCACCTCGGGGGCCAGCCGCCGGAACGTCGTCTCCTCCTCGCACGACAGCGTGGCGACCAGGGCGCCGTTGCTGGCGTTCATCGCGGCCAGCAGCTCGGCCTCGGTGTCGACCAGCACCATCGTGTCCACGGGGCCGAACGGCTCGGCGTGGTGCAGCGGTGAGGAGGGCGGCGGGTTGAGCAGCGCCGTCGGCGCGAAATACGCCGAAATATCCTGGCCCGGCAGGAAATGTCCGTCGTCGAGCGATGCCCGGTGGACCGGCACCCCTCCCCTGGCCACCGCCTCGTCCACCTGGTCGGTCAGTTCCTTGGCCTTCGAGGCGTTGATCAGCGGCCCGAAGTCCAGCTCGGGCAGCGGATCGTCGGCATCGGCCACGGCCAGCGGATGGCCGAAGCGCAGCGACCCCACCGCCTCCAGGTAGGCGGCCAGGAACTCGTGGAAGAGGGAGCGCTGCACGACGAAGCGCGGGTAGGCGGTGCAGCGCTGCTTGCCGTAGTCGAAGGAGGCGCGGATCTGCCTCGTGAGCAGGTCCCAGTCGCCGTACTCCCACACGCCCCAGCAGTTGAGCCCCTCCTGCTCCAGCACGTGCCGCCGGCCGAGACCCCTGAGCCCGGCCAGAGAGGTCGCCACCTTCGCCCCGGCGTCCCTGCCGCCGACGAACGACACGCACCCCAGCGACGTCGAGCCGACGAGCACCGGCGACAGCTCCGCCCCTCCCCCGCTGACCAGCGTGAACGGCAGCCCCTCCCGCACGGCCAGCGCGCAGGCCAGGGTGAGGCAGCACAGGCCGCCGTCGGTGGGCGTCTTGGCGATCACCGCGTTGCCGGCCAGCGCCTGCACGAGCATGGCGTGCATGAGCACGCTCATCGGGTAGTTCCAGCTCGCGATGTTGCTGACCGGGCCCGGCAGCGGGGTGCGCCCGTCCACCATGCGGTCGATCTCCTCGACGTACCAGCGCACGCCGTCCAGGCAGCGGTCCACGTCGGCGCAGGCCGTCTTCCACGGCTTGCCGATCTCCCAGACCAGCAGCAGGGCGAGCAGGTCGCGGTGGGCGGCCATCGACTCGACGGCCGCCGACACCATGGCCCTGCGCTCGGCGAGCGGCGTGTGCCGCCAGCGCCGGTGCTCCTCGACCGCGCCCGCCACCGCCCGGCCGGCGCCCGCCCTGTCGAGCCTCGGCGGCCCCGCGATGGCGGTGCCGTCGAGGGGCGAGAAGCCGGGCACCGGCCGCCCGTCACGGTGCCAGATGCCGCCCCAGTGGTTCAGCACGCGGTCGTCGTGGAAGGCCTCGGGGGCAGCGGAGCAGCACCGCTCGTACGCCTCCCGCCACGACGTGCCCGGCTTGAGCCGCATGTCCATCCCCCCTAGTCCGACCAGTCGGCGGTGATGAGCTCGGGCAGCGGCTCGAACTCCTTGATCGCTTCGAGCGAGGGCCCCATGGCGGCGTTCGCCTCGCGTTCCACCATCACCTCCACCAGCACCGGCAGCCGCTCGCGCGCCGCCTCGGCGCTCGCCCAGGCCAGGGCGTCGCGGATGTCGCCGGGCAGCTCCACGCGGCGCGCCGGGCAGCCGAACGCCTCCATCGCCTTGACATGGTCGATGCCGCCCTCCCCGTAGTGCAGATCGACGGCGTAGTTCATCCCGTACGGCAGCTCCGCCTGCCTGATCAGTCCGAGGTACTCGTTGTTGATCATGACGATGACGAACGGCACCCGGTACTGCGCCGCCACCGCCACCTCCTCCATGAGGAACTGGAAGGAGTAGTCGCCGACCACGGCCACGACCTGCCGCTCGGGATGGGCGAGCTTGACGCCCATGGCGGCGGGCACCTCCCAGCCGAGCGGCCCCGCCTGCCCGCAGACCAGGTAGCGGCGCGGCAGGTACGTCGTCTGGAACTGGCCCGACCAGATCTGGTAGAGCCCGATCGCGGTGACGAACGTGGTGTCACGCGGGAAGTACTCGTTGATCTCCCTGAACACCCTGGGCGGCTTGATCGGCACCTCGTCGAAGTCGTCCCTGCGGGTCAGGGTGCCGCGCAGCTCGCCGACCCTGCGCACCCACGTGGACGGCCCGCGCGGCGCTCCACGGCGGCGCGCCTCGTCGCGTAACGCGGCGAGCACCGGCCTGGCGTGCCCGACGACGCCGAGATCGGGCTCGAAGACCCGGCCGATCTGCAGCGGGTCGATGTCCACGTGCACGAACCTGCGCCCGCGCCGGTAGACGTCGAGGTCGCCGGTGTGCCGGTCGCCGAAGCGGGCGCCGACGGCCAGCACCAGGTCGCTCTCCAGGAACGCGGCGTTGCCCCACCGCGTCTGCGTCTGGATGCCGGCCATCCCGGCGAACAGCGGGTGGTCCTCGGGGAATGCGCCCTTGCCCATGAGCGTCACCTGCACCGGCACCTGGAGGTGCTCGGCGAGCGCGCGCAGCTCGTCGCACGCCTCGGCGATGATCACGCCGCCGCCGGCCAGGATGATCGGCCGCCTGGCCTCCTCGACCAGGTCCATGGCCGCGCGCACGGACTGCGGCAGGGGCTCGGGCACGGGGACGGGCAGCGGCGCGTCCAGCTCGCGGGCGTACAGGCAGGTGCCGCGCTGCACGTCGATCGGCAGGTCGATGAGCACGGGCCCGGGCCGTCCCGAGCGGGCGATCCTGAACGCCTCCCTGAACACCCACGGCGCCTGCGCCGGCTCCTTGAGCTGCACCGCCCACTTGGTCACCGGCTTGGCGATCTCCACGATGTCGACCGCCTGGAACGCCTCCTGGTGCAGCTTGGAGCTGGCCGCCTGGCCGGTGACGCAGATCAGCGGGATCGAGTCGGCCAGCGCCGTGTAGAGCCCGGTGATCATGTTGGTGCCCGCCGGGCCCGACGTGCCGACGCAGACGCCGACGTTGCCGGTCACCCGCGCCCAGCCGTCGGCCGCGTGGGTGCCGCCCTCCTCGTGCCGTACGGTGACGTGCCGGATCGAGCTGTGCTGGAGCGCGGCGTACAGCGGCAGGATGGCCGCGCCCGGGATGCCGAAGACCGTGTCCACGCCCTCCGACTCCAGCACCGCGACCACGGCCTCCATGCAGGGCATTCGCTTCATGCGTTGAGCCTTTCGATCACCTTGAGCAGGGCGGAGTGGTCGAGCGAGCCGTGTCCCTGGGCCCTGGCCGCCGCGACGAGCTGGGCGACCTGCCCGGTGAGCGGCAGGCTGACCCCGGCGGCGCGGGCCGCGGCCAGGGCGATGCCCATGTCCTTGTGGTGCAGGTCGATGCGGAAGCCGGGGGAGAACTCCCGCTTGACCATGGTGTGCCGCTTGAGGTCGAGGATCCGCGAGCCGGCCAGGCCGCCCGCGAGCACGTCGAGCCCGGCCGCCGGATCGACGCCCGACGCCTCCAGCAGCACGATCGCCTCGGAGACGAGGCCGTAGATGCCGCCCACGACGAGCTGGTTGGCCGCTTTGACGGTCTGTCCCGCCCCTGCCGGGCCCACGTGCACGATGGTCGTGCCGAGGCGCTCCAGGACCGGCCTGGCCGCCTCCACGTCCTCGGGGGCGCCGCCGACCATGATCGATAGGGTGCCGTCCACGGCGCCGCGCTCGCCGCCGCTGACGGGGGCGTCCACCGCCCGTACGCCGACGGCCGCCGCCTTCCTCGCCACCTCGCGGGAGGTCTCCGGCTTGATCGTGCTCATGTCGACGTAGAGCAGGTCCGGCCTGCCGTACTCGATGACGAGCGGCGCGACCTCCTCCACCTGCGGCGAGTCGGGCAGCATGGTGACCACGACGTCGGCGCCCGCCACCGCGTCCACCACGCCCGACGCGCCCTTGCCGCCCAGCTCGGCCAGCCGCCGCATTCGCTCGGCGCTGACGTCGTAGCCGGTCACCGCGAATCCGGCCTTGAGGAGGTTGGCCGCCATCGGGCTGCCCATGATCCCCAGGCCGATGAAGCCGATGTTCATGCTCGCCTCCAGTCGAACGCGCCCGGCCCCTCGTGCCGGTACTCGTGCCGGTACTCGTGCCGGTACTCCAGGCCGACGTGTCCGCGGTAGCCCGCCGCCGCCAGCCGGGCGAAGATCTCCCCGTACGGCATCCGCCCGCTGCCCGGCGCTCCCCTGCCGGGGTCGTCGGCGATCTGCACGTGCCCGAACCGGTCCGCGTGCCGGTCGATGAGCGCGAGCACGTCCTCGCCCATCCTGTGCAGGTGGTAGAGGTCGGCGAGGAAGGCCACGTTCGCGCGGTCCACCTGCTCGATGAGCTCGAAGGCGGCCTGTGACGAGGTGATCGGGTAGCGCGGGTTCTCGTGGCTGTTGAGCGCCTCCACGACGACGGTCGCGCCGATCCCGGCCGCCGCGTCGGCCGCCCTGCGCAGGTTGACCACGGCCAGGTCCCTGTCGGTGCCGGGGCCGTTGCCGTACAACGCGTTGAGCACCGTGCAGCCCAGCTCGCCGGCCAGGCGAACGGCGGCGTCGATGTTCGCCTGGAAGCGGGCCGAGCCGTCCGGTCTGGCCAGCAGGCCGCGCTCGCCCGCCGCCATGTCGCCGGCGTCGAAGTTGAGTCCCACCAGGCGCACGCCCGCGTCCTCGACGGCCTGCCGCAGCGCGGCCAGCTCTGCCCCGCTCGGGTCGGGCCCGCCGAACGGCCACCACAGCTCGATCGCGTCGAACCCGGCCTTGGCCGCCGCGGCCGGGCGCTCCAGCAGCGGCAGGTCGGTGAAGAGGATGGACAGGTTCACGTCGAACGCGAGCCCGCCGTCCGGCGGCCGGGCCTGGGGCGTGGCCGGGGACCCGGTTCGGGGCCCCGCCTGGGGCTGGGTGGGGCGGGTCACGAGGCGGCCGCCCTGGACAGGGCCGAGCGCAGCAGCCGGGCCGTCTCCGACGGCGTCTTCCCCACCCGTACGCCGACCGCCTCCAGCGCCTCCTTCTTGGCCTGCGCCGTCCCCGACGACCCGGACACGATCGCGCCCGCGTGCCCCATGGTCTTGCCCTCCGGCGCGGTGAACCCGGCCACGTACGCGACGACGGGCTTGGTGACGTTGGCCGCGATGTAGGCGGCGGCCCGCTCCTCGGCGTCGCCACCGATCTCGCCGATCATGACGATGGCGTCGGTGCCCGGGTCGTCCTGGAACGCCTGGAGGCAGTCGATGTGCGTGGTGCCGACGACCGGGTCGCCGCCGATGCCGACGGCGGTGGAGAAGCCGAGGTCGCGCAGCTCGTACATGAGCTGGTAGGTCAGCGTGCCCGACTTGGAGACCAGCCCGATGCGGCCGGAGGAGGTGATGTCGGCGGGGATGATGCCGGCCGACGACTGCCCGGGGCTGATGAGCCCGGGGCAGTTGGGCCCGATGATCCTGGTACGCCCGCGGGCCA
Source organism: Nonomuraea sp. NPDC004580 (assembly GCF_040609855.1). Taxonomy (NCBI): domain Bacteria; kingdom Bacillati; phylum Actinomycetota; class Actinomycetes; order Streptosporangiales; family Streptosporangiaceae; genus Nonomuraea; species Nonomuraea sp. NPDC004580. Next base: position 113,024 of record NZ_JBEXLH010000022.1, read on the forward strand.
GCGCACGGAACCGGACCGCGTCGTGCACCGGCACGCCCTCGGTGATGACCACGCAGAGCGGCACGCCCGCCTCGACCGCCTCCTCCACGGCCCCGGCGGTGAAGCGCGGCGGCACGAAGACGACCGACACGTCCGCCCCGGTCTCGGCGACGGCCTCGGCCACCGAGCCGAACACCGGCACCGTCCGCTCGCCGAAGTCCACCGCGCTGCCGCCCTTGCCGGGGGTCACGCCGGCCACCACGTCGGTCCCCGCGGCGAGCATGCGGGCCGTGTGCCTGCGGCCCTCCGCGCCGGTCATGCCCTGCACGAGCACCCGGCTGTCCGTGGTCAGAAAGATCGCCATTTACGCACCTGCCGCGAGTCTGGCCGCCATCTCGGCGGCGCCGTCCATGGTGGAGACCTGGCGGACCGCCGGGTGCCGGGCGTCGCTGAGTATGCGCCGGCCCACCTCGGCGTTGTTGCCGTCCAGCCGTACGACGATGGGCCTGCCCTGGCCGCGCTCGCCGAGGAGTGCGAGTGCGGTGACGATGCCGTTGGCCACCGCGTCGCAGGCCGTGATGCCGCCGAAGACGTTGACCAGCACCGACCGTACGTCGGGGTCGGCCAGGATGATCTCCAGCCCGTCGGCCATGACCTGGGCGGAGGCGCCGCCGCCGATGTCGAGGAAGTTGGCCGGGTTCGCGCCCGCGCCCGCCACCACGTCGAGGGTGCTCATGACGAGCCCCGCGCCGTTGCCGATCACGCCGACCGTGCCGTCCAGCTTCACGTAGTTGAGCCCCTTGGCCCTGGCGCGGGCCTCCAGACTGTCGGACTGCTCGGCGTACCGCTCCCTGTCGTGCCGGAAGGCGGCGTTGCCGTCGAGCGTGACCTTGCCGTCGAGCGCCATGATGCGCTGGTCGGTGGTGCAGATCAGCGGGTTCACCTCGACGAGCAGGGCGTCCTCCGCGACCAGCACGTGCCACAGCTTCTCCAGCACCTCGGCGGTCTGCTCGGGCAGGCCCGCCTTGGCCGCCAGTTGCCGCGCGGTGTCGGCGTCCACCCCTGTCGCCGGGTCGATCGGCAGTTTCACGATGGCGTCGGGGTCGCGGGCCGCCAGTTCCTCGATCTCCATGCCGCCCTGCGCCGACACCATGGCCAGGAACGCCCCTTCGGCACGGTCCACCAGGAAGGCCGCGTAATACTCCTCGAACGGCACGGTCGCGGCCTCCACCAGCACCCGGTGCGCCGTATGTCCCTTGATGTCCATGCCGATCACGCGGTCGGCCTCCGCCTGGGCCGCGGCCGGCCCCGCCGCCGGTCTGATGCCGCCCGCCTTGCCGCGTCCACCGGTCTTCACCTGGGCCTTGATGACAACGGGCGTGTCCAGCTCGGCCGCGATCGCGCGGGCCTCGGCCGCTGTGGCCGCGACCCGGCCCGCGGGGACCGGGATCCCGTGACGCCCGAAGAGCTCCTTCGCCTGGTACTCGTACAGGTCCATTCGAGCCTCCTTTGTAGACGGTATACCGTATGGAGTATTCCTCGTCTAGGGTCTCGACAGGCGCCTGCCTTCTGGATATTCCATACAGTATGGAGAATGCAATTAAGGACTGGCGGGGGCGTTCCTACCTCCCCGGGCCCGTCCCGGCAGACCGCGTCCGCATGTTCCGGCTGGCCCTGGCCTCGATGGCGGTGATCAGCCCGCTCCAGTACGGCTACGCCGCCCTGCACACCGGCCTGCACACGAGTCAGGCGGGCGGCCTGACGTTGCTCGCCGTCTGGATCGCCTGCCAGGCCGCGGGCGCGCTGCCCGCGCTGCACCTCGTACGCCGCCGGCGTCTCGGCGTGCGGACCTGCCTGGCGGCCGGAGCCGCGCTCACCGGCCTCGGCCTGGCCACCGCAGGGCTGACCTCGGGGCTGTCCCCCGCCGCGCTCGCCGGGTACGCGGTGCTCGGCGGCCTCGGCGCGGGCCTGGTGTACGGGGTCTGCGGCGAGGTCGTCTCCTCCTGGTACCCCGAGCGCCCCGCCGCCCGCGTCGGCCTCATCACCGGCGCCTTCGGCTACGGCGCCGTCCCCCTGCTGCTGTGGGCCGGCCTGTTCCCCGCCATGACAGGACCGGCGTTCCTGGTCATGGCCGCGGTCGCGACGGCCGTGCTGGCCACCGCCGCCCGGCACCTGCGACTGCCCCCCGCGCTGTGGTGGCCGCTGGACGTGGACCCGCGCAGCCACGCGCTCGACGCGGCCCGCCTGCGCACGGCGCCCGAGGCGGTCAAGCAGTTCGGCATCGCGCAGGCGCTGCGCACCCGCACACTGCCGGCGCTCGCGCTGATGCTGGTCTGCGCGGGCGCGGTGTCGGTGCTCGACGTGATCGTGGTCGCCGGCACCGGCGCCTGGGGCGCGGTGGCCCTGCTCGTCGCGCTGAACGGCGCGGGCAGGTCGGTCGCCATGCGCGCGTCGGAGCTGCACGGCCGCCGGCGGGTGCTGGCGGCCGTGTTCGGCGCGCTCGCGCTCGGCCAGGTGCTGCTCGCGGTCGCCGTGCAGAACGCCCACGAGCGGCCCGGCGGCACGCTGCTGCTGTGGCTCGGCGCGGTCGCGGCGGGGCTCGGCGGCGGCGCGTTCTACCCGCTGCTGGCCAGCCTCGTCCGCGAGTTGTTCGGCGCCGAGCGGGCCACCGAGATCCACGCGGTGGTCTACAGCGCCAAGGCCGTGGCCGGCGCGGTGGCGGCGGGGCTGGCGTTCGTCGCGCTGAGCGCCCCGGGCGCCGCGCTGCTGGCCGCCGCCGCCCTGGCGGCGCTGCCCGCGCTGGCGACCCCCCGCCTGCGCCTCCCGGGCCTGCCCGCCACCATCCCCCTGTGACCGTCCCGCTGTGACCATCCCCCTGTCACCGTCCTGCTGTGACGCACTGTGATGAGACTCACGGACGGGCGGAACCCCAGGACGGTATGCTGTAGGCAGTCGACCAAAAACCGATATTCAGCCCTGGAGACGTGACCATGTTGCTGTCGGATCAGGCCGGTCAGACGGCGGCCCCCAAGATTCCCCGTCCTGCGACGCTCCGCGAGAGCGTCATCGAGGCTATCCAAGAGCTCATCGTCTCCGGGCAGCTCAAGCCGGGCCAGCACCTCGTCGAGAGCGAGCTGGCCGAACTGCTCGGCGTCTCCAGGCAGCCGGTCCGCGAGGCTTTGCAGCAGCTCAGCGGTGAGGGCTGGGTCGATCTCTTCCCCGGGCAGGGCGCGTTCGTGCACGTCCCGACCGTGGAGGAGGCCGACCAGTTGCTCGCCGTACGCGCGCTGCTGGAGACCGAGTCGGCGCGCCTGGCCGCCCAGCACGCCGGCGAGGACGGCGTGAAGCGGCTGCGCGCCCTGTGCGCCCGCGGCATCGCCGCGGTGCAGTCCGACGACGTCGACGGCGCCGTGGCCACCAACTCCGAGCTGCACGCCCTGGTCACCGACCTGTCGGGCAACAAGGTCCTCGCCGAGCTGGCCGCCCAGGTGGCCAGACGGGTGCGGTGGTACCACACGCCGGTCGCCCGCCAGCGCGGCATGGCCTCGTGGGACGAGCACGCGGCGCTCATCGACGCCATCGAGGCCGGAGACGAGCGGCGCGCGGCGAAGATCATGCGCGAGCACACCGAGCACACCCGCGCCTCCTACATGGAGCAGCGCGAGAACGAGCCGGCCGAGCCCGCGCCCAAGCCGGTACGCCGCCGCCGCACCCGCCAGGCCGGCTGACCGGCCCCCTCACCAGCACGCCGGCCGATCCCCTCCGGGGTCGGCCGGGCGGCCGAGTCATGCCGTCAGGCCCTCCTGCCTGCGCAGACGGTCCTGGTTGACGTGACGTTCACACAAGCCCACATGCTCCGAAACACCTCGGGTAGAGGATGGAGCCACACCGAACGGAGGTGCACGACCATGAAAGCGTTCTTCCGCTTTCTCCTTGGTGATCCGCTGGGCCAGGCGGCGGACGGACGAGCCGTCGGGGTCGGCCTGAGCGCGGCGCTGAAGAAGCACTACTCCGCGGAAGACGCCGACCGCCACCTGCGCGAGTGGAGCAAGGACATCGACGTCCGCAAGAGTCCCCGCCCGTAAGCACCGGCACAGCAGCCAGACCCGCGGCAGGGGGGCGGTAAGGGGGCGGTCACCCTCGAACAGCAGCCTCCGCCCCCGCGCGTTCAGCGCTCCGCCGCCGGCTCCGGCTCCCCCTCCTTCTCAGTGCCTTCATCAGTGGCCTTCTCCGCCTTGGCGTCGCGTGCCGACTTGATCAGGCTGAGCACCGTCGTCACGGCGAGCGTGCCGACGATGACCCCGAGAGACACCAGGATCGGGATCTCCGGCGCCCACGGCACGCCGTCGTGGTGCAGCGCCTCGAGGATCAGCTTGACGCCGATGAAGGCCAGCACCACCGACAGGCCCTTGCTGAGGTAGACCAGCCGGTCCAGCAGCCCGCCGATGAGGAAGAACAGCTGGCGCAGCCCCATGAGGGCGAAGGCGTTGGCGGTGAAGACCAGGTAGGGCTCCTTCGTCAGCCCGAAGATGGCCGGGATGGAGTCCAGCGCGAACAGCAGGTCGGTGGTCCCGATGGCGACCATCACGATCAGCATCGGGGTGACCATCCTGCGGCCGTGGTGCACGGTCAGGCGGGCGCCGTGGTAGGTGTCCGTGGTCGGGAACACCCGGCGTACCGTGCGCAGCGCGATGTTCTCGGAGAACTCCGCCTCGTCCTCCTCGTGCCCGATCAGCTTCCACGCGGTGTAGACGAGGAAGGCGCCGAAGACGTAGAAGAGCCAGTCGAAGCGGGCCACCGCCTCCGCGCCGGCCGCGATGAAGCCGCCCCGCAGGAGCAGCGCCAGCACGATGCCGATGAGCAGCACCTTCTGGCGGTACTCCCGTGGCACCCGGAACCTGCTCATGATCAGCAGGAAGACGAAGAGGTTGTCCACGCTGAGCGAGTACTCGGTGATCCACCCGGCGAAGAACTCCCCGCCGTGCGCCGGGCCCGACAGCACGAGCAGGCCCACCCCGAAGGCCACCGCCAGGCAGACGTAGAGGCTCACCCAGCCCACGCACTCCTTGAACGAGGGCTCGTGGGGGTTGCGGGCGACGAGGTAGAAGTCGACAGCGAGCACGACACAGAAGCCGCCTATCGTGGCCAACCAGATCCACATGGGCAGATTCACCTACGTGCTCCCTTCTTCGCCTGCATCATCTGGGCGTAGCGGACGTACTGCTCCAGCAGCTCACTGGCGACGGGGTTGCCGCCGGCCACCCGCACCAGCCAGTGCGGCATGAGCCGCTCGTGCATCCACAGGAAGCCGATGGCGAAGCCGAGGCTGATCATCGCCTGGTACGCCAGGAACAGCGGCACCCCGTCGGCCATGCCGATCCCGGCCACGCTCTCCTGGAGCAGCCGCGAGAGGGGGAAGGCCGCCATCCAGTAGAGGCCGACGGGCCCGAACGTGCCCGGCCGGAACACGCCGTGGCCGAGGAGCACGCCGTACATGCCGCCGAAGAGGGCGAGCGGTGCGGCGAGCGCCAGGGCCGACAGCGCGGCCATCCCGATGGGCTGCCCCGCGAGCAGGGTCAGCCCACCGGCCATGGCACCGGCGACGGCTCCGATCGACGCCCCTGGCAGGGCGAGTTCGAAACTGTGCCGTCCGATCATCAGCCCACGACCACGCCGTAGGCGACCAGGCTGTAGAAGAGCATGCCCAGGTAGAACACCGCGCCGAAGCCGATGATGGCGTTCGACCACCACTTGGGCCTGATCGGTTTGGGCAGCATGCGGTTGTTCACCAGGAGCAGGGTCACGCAGTACGCGCCCATGGCGAACGTGGACAGGAACGCCAGCGTGTCCAGGATCCCGCTGGGACCGTCCGCCGGGCCGAACAGCAGGATCAGGATGCCGAAGAGGATCACGCCCCAGAGGAAGATGCCGTACAGGCGGGACATGCCCACCTTCTTCGCGCCGGGGATGAAGTTGTAGGTCATGTCGGCCTGACCGCGCGAGAACGAGTCGAACAGGCCCAGCGTCGCGTTGAGGCCGATCAGGGCGATGAACCCGAGGAACACGACCCCGAGCACCGAACTGCCCGCCGAGGAGACGGCGTTCGACATCGCGGTCAGCGCCACCTCCCGGTCGTCGCCCTGAATCGCCGTACGCACGGCGGGGTCGATCCGCACCGCGGCCTGGGCGATCACCGTGAAGGAGATGGTGACCAGCATGGTGATGCCCCAGAAGAGCAGCAGCGCGTCGAAGGTGACCCAGCGCCGCCAGCCCTTCCACTTGGCCATCTCGGCCGGGTCGGAGGTGTCGAACATGTACCCGCGGGTCGGCCGCTCCTCCTCGGAGGAGGCGTGCCGCAGCCCGACCACCTTCGGCTGGTGCACGCCCATGCCGGCGCCGGAGTCACGCAGGTGCAGCGTGTACCACATCTGCTGCATGCCCGACGGACCGGCGAAGGCGCAGGCGCCGACGATGACGGGGAACCACGCGGCCGACAGGGCCTCCGCCGGCAGGTAGCCGAAGGAGAACATGCCGCTGATCGTGGTGACCACGTCACCCCAGGAGCCGACCATGGCCGCGACCACGGCGGTGCCGAGCACGAGCGCCCCGATCAGCAGGGAGAGCACGTTCTCCAGCAGGTTGTAGATCACCTTGGCCAGGGTGAAGACCACGCCGACGAGGATCAACCCGGCGATCGCGGTCACCATCCAGGGTATTCCGGTGATCTCCTCGAACGCCGCCGCGCCCGCGGACAGGTGGCCGGGCCAGATGTAGACGGCGATCGCCACCACGAAGAAGAACCACATCAGCGGCTTGAACACCCTGGCCGCGCCGGAGAAGATGCTCTCCCCCGTGGCCATGGCGTAGCGGGCCATCTCCAGCATCACCACGGCCTGCAGGGTGACGCCGATCAGGAACAGCCACCTGATCTCGGGCCCGAACAGCAGCACCAGCCGGGGCCACATGTACGACTCGCCCATGCCCACGCCGAGCGCGACGAGGAACACCGTCGGCCCGATGAGGTGCACCGAGGGAGGCGCGTCGGGGAGCTTCCTGATGGGCATCGGCTCGAGCCGGCCCGCTTTCCATACTCGTTCGTCCTCGACCGGCGGCGTGGCCGTCGCCGGTGGTGTGTTCGATGTGTCCACCTACGGACCTCCTGGGGGGTTGTTGCCTTCCTCTGCGCCCCGAATTGCCCCCTCGCCTGGCGCTGCTGTGGCTCGGCTCTTAGCCCAGCAGCCCGGCAGCCCTGGCCCAGCGGTACTTCGCACCGAGGACCGCCACGGGCTTTTCCGTCGTGTACGGGTACGCGACCACGCCGTGCTCGAACAGGTACTCGCTGGCCTCCTCAACCTCGGTGTCGCCGGCCAGTGACGCCACGACCGGCTTGGTGTTGCCCTTCGCCCGCTCCTCGGCCACCACACGGGCGATGAGCTCGGCGAAGACCATCGGCGGCGTCACGATCGTGTGCCAGTAGCCGAGGACCAGCGCGTGGATGCGCTCGTCGCTCAGGCCGAGGCGGACCGTGTTCTCGTAGGTCGAGGGCGGTTCGCCGCCGGTGATGTCGATGGGGTTGCCCGCCGCTCCGAACGGCGGGATGTAGGCGCGGAAGGCCGCGTCCAGGTCGTCGGGGATGTCCATGAGGGTCAGCCCGGCGTCCACGATGGCGTCGGACAGCAGCACGCCGGAGCCGCCCGCGCCGGTGATGATGACGACGTTCTCGCCCTTGGGCGCGGGCAGGACGGGCAGCGCGCGGGCGTACTCCAGCATGTCGTTCAGCCCGGGGGCGCGCACCACGCCGGCCTGGCGCAGGATGTCGTCGTAGACCTTGTCGTCGCCGGCCAGCGCGCCGGTGTGGGAGCCGGCGGCCCGCGCGCCCATGGCGGTGCGGCCGGCCTTGAGCACGATGACCGGCTTCTCCTTGACCACGCGGCGGGCGGCGTCGACGAAGCCGCGCCCGTCCTTGAGGTCTTCGAGGTGCATGGCGACGGCCTTGGTGTTGTCGTCCTGCTCGAAGAAGGTCAGCAGGTCGTCCTCGTCCACGTCGGCCTTGTTGCCGACGCCGACGATGGCGGACACGCCCATCTTGGTGGTGCGGCTGAAGCCCAGGATGGCCATGCCGATGCCGCCGCTCTGCGAGGTCAGCGCCACGCTGCCGCGCACGTCGTACGGTGTGCAGAAGGTCGCGCAGAGGTTCTCCGGCGTGTAGTAGTAGCCGTAGATGTTGGGGCCGAGCATGCGCACGCCGTGCCTGCGGGCGATCTCCACGATCTCCTTCTGGCCCTCCACGTTGCCGGTCTCGGCGAACCCCGAGGGGATCATCACCGCGCCGGCCACGCCCTTCGCGCCGACCTCCTCCAGCGCCGGCGCCACGAACTTGGCCGGGATGGCGAAGACGGCCACGTCCACGTCGCCCGGCACGTCGCCGACGCTCTTGTACGCCTTGAGCCCCATGATCTCGTCGGCCTTGGGGTTGATCGGGTAGATCTGCCCCTGGTAGCCGCCGTTGATGAGGTTGCGCATGACCGAGTTGCCGATCTTGCCGGTCTCGGCGGAGGCGCCGATGACGGCGACCGAGCGCGGCTTGAAGATGCGGTTCATCTGCCGCAGGATCTCTTCGCGCGGCAGCCGCTCGACCTCGGGGGCGGGCCGGCCGATGATGATCCGCACGTCGGCGGCCACGGCGCCGTTCGCGTCGGCGAAGACGGGGTTGAGGTCCACCTCGACGATCTCGGGGATGTCGGTGACCAGCCGGCCGACGCGTTCGATGAGCGCCGCCAGCTCCTGGCGGTTGGCGGGTTCCGCGCCGCGGGCGCCCTTGAGCACGTCCGCCGCTCTGATGTCGTCCAGCATCGTCAGCGCATCATCGCCCGAAACCGGGGCAAGCCGGAAGGTCACGTCCTTAAGCACCTCGACCAGCACGCCGCCCAGGCCGAAGGCCACGACCTTGCCGAAGGTGGGGTCGGTGACCGCGCCGACGATGACCTCGTGGCCGCCGCCCACGAGCTGCTGCACCTGGATGCCGTCGATCGTCGCGTCCGGATCGTAGGCGCGGGCGTTGGCCAGGATCGTGGCGTAGCCCTCGCGTACCTCGTCGGCGCTCTTCAGGCCGACCAGCACGCCGCCGGCGTCCGTCTTGTGCAGGATGTCGGGCGAGACGATCTTCAGCACGACCGGGTACCCGATCTCCCCGGCCAGCCGGGCGGCCTCGTCGGCCGAGGTCGCCAGGCCCTCGCCGGGGGTGGCGATGCCGTACGCCTGGCACAGCTCGCGGCCCTCAGGAGCCGTCAGGGCCGTACGCCCCTCGGCCAGCGCCTTGTCGATGACGTCCCTGGCAGGCACTAGATGACTCCGTTCGTCTTGAGTTCGGCCAGCTCCTCGGCGCTCACGCCGATCTGGCGGTAGATCTCCTGGTTGTGCTCGCCGAGCAGCGGCGGCGTGCGGACGTCCACCGGCGAGTCCGACAGCTGCAGCGGGCTGCCCACCGTCACGAACTCGCCGCGCTCCGGATGGTCGACGGTGACGACGATGCCCTCCTCGCGCAGGCTCTGGTCCTCCACCAGCTCCCTGGTGGACAGGATCGGGCCGCACGGGATGTTCTCGGCGTTGAGCCGGTCGAGCACCGTCCACTTGTCGTGGCGGATCGTCCACTCCTCGATGAGCTGGAACATCTTGTCCAGCTTCGGCAGCCGGGCCTCCGGCGTCGCCCACTCGGGGTCGTCGGCCAGTTCCGGACGGCCGATGATGCCGGTGATCGGCTTCCAGCCGACCGGCTGGACGATGACGTAGATGTAGTCGTTCGGGCCGCCGGGCGCGCAGCGCACCGCCCAGCCGGGCTGGCCGCCGCCGCTGGCGTTGCCCGAGCGCGGCACCTCGTCGCCGAACGTCTTGTTCGGGTACTCGCGCAGCGGCCCGTGCGCCAGGCGCTGCTGGTCGCGCAGCTTCACGCGGCACAGGTTCAGCACGGCGTGCTGCATGGCCACCTGTACGCGCTGGCCGCGCCCGGTCTGGGTGCGCTGGTAGAGGGCGGCCAGGATGCCGGCCACCGCGTGGATGCCGGTGCCCGAGTCGCCGATCTGGGCGCCGGTGGCGAGCGGCGGGCCCTCCTCGAAGCCCGTCGTGCTCATCGAGCCGCCCATCGCCTGGGCGATCACCTCGTACGCCTTGAACTTGGCGTACCTGCCCTGGCCGAAGCCCTTGATCGAGGCGTAGATGAGGCGGGGGTTGAGCTCCTGCAGGCGCTCCCAGGAGAAGCCCATGCGGTCCACCGCTCCTGGGCCGAAGTTCTCCACCAGGATGTCGGCGCTCTTCACCAGCTCGGTGAAGATCTCCTTGCCGCGCTCGCTCTTCATGTTGAGGGTGATGCTGCGCTTGTTGCAGTTGAGCATCGTGAAGTACAGGCTGTCGACGCCGGGCACGTCGCGGAGCTGCTGCCGGGTGATGTCGCCGGTCGGGGCCTCCAGCTTCACCACGTCGGCGCCCAGCCACGCGAGCAGCTGGGTGGCCGACGGGCCGGACTGGACATGGGTCATGTCGAGGACGCGGACACCTTCGAGAGCCTTCATCTGCACCGTGATTCCCCTACTTGTACATGGTCTGGTTCATGGTTCCTGGCGCGTACACCTCTGGGTCGACCCAGACGTTGATCAGCGAGGGCTTGCCGGACTCGCGGGCCCGCTCCAGCGCCGGCCGGATCTCGGCGGGGTCGCGGACCTCCTCGCCGTAGCCGCCGAGCAGCTTGGCGAACTCGCCGTAGCGGATGTCGCCCAGCGTGTTGCCGACGCGGGCGCGGTCCTGGCCGTACTTGGCGGCCTGGCCGTACCTGATCTGGTTCATCGAGGAGTTGTTGCCGATGACGCCGATGAACGGCAGGTCGAAGCGGACCATGGTCTCGAAGTCCCAGCCGGTGAGGCTGAAGGCGCCGTCGCCGAACAGGCACAGCACCTCCTTGTCGCGGCGGGCCTGCTTGGCGGCCATCGCGAAGGCCATGCCGACGCCGAGCGTGCCGAGCGGGCCGGGGTCCATCCAGTGGCCCGGCGACTTGGGCTGCACGACCTGGCCGGAGAAGGTGACGATGTCGCCGCCGTCGCCGATGTAGATCGAGTCCTCGGTGAGGAACTCGTTGATCTCGTGGACCAGGCGGTAGGGGTCGATCGGCTGGGCGCCGGACAGCTGGCGGGGCAGCCGCTTCTCGTACGCCTGGGTCTCGACGTTGCGCAGCTCGTCCAGCCACTCCTTGCGGCGGGCCGCGCTGTTCTCCACCCGGCCGCTCGCGGCCTGCGCCACCGCCGACAGGACGAGCCCGGCGTCGCCGACGATGCCGAGGTCGATGTCGCGGTTCTTGCCGACCGTGCGGTAGTCGAGGTCGATCTGCACGACCTTGGCCGTCGGCG